>JAFEBQ010000042.1:778-17432 GCA_018242585.1 Planctomycetota bacterium | reverse complement strand
GACCCTCATCCGGTTCGCTGCGCTCACCACCTTCTCCCGGGGGGAGAAGGGTTAAGACATTGCCTGTAGTTTCGACAAAAGCTCCGATGCCCGACGTCAATCCCATCACAATCCTGGTCATCGACGATCATTTCGTCGTCCGTAGCGGGCTCGTTGCTTCGCTGGCGCTCGAGGCCGACATGATCGTGGTGGCCGAGGGAGACGCGGGCGAGCAACTTGTGCCGCTGTTTGCCCAGCACCAGCCGCGCGCGGTGCTGCTCGATGTGCAACTGGGCAAGCTGAACGGGATCGAGGCGCTCGAACAGCTGATGTCCCAGCACCCGGCGGCCCAGGTGCTGGTCTTCACGACTTCGTCGCGCGAGGAAGATATCTATCGGGCGTTGCGCGCCGGGGCGCGGGGCTATCTGCTTAAGACCGCGCCGCGAGCCGAGTTACTGGCCGCGGTTCGGGCGGTATCGACGGGCGCGCGTTATCTGCCCGGCCCGCTGGCCGAGCGTCTGGCCGATCGGATGTCGCAGCCCGAGTTGAGCCCCCGCGAGCGCGAAATCCTGCAACTATTGCAACACGGCAAGAGCAACAAGGAAATCGGCGGGCAATTGTTTATCACCGAGGACACCGTCAAACGACACGTCAGCAACGTGCTGCAAAAACTCGGCGTCCAGGATCGGGCCCAAGCGGTGGCCGAGGCGACCCGGCGGGGTTTGATCTCGCTCGATTAGCGTCGCGGGCAAACACTTCGATTTGCAGTATTCAAAGCCCCAATGACCAAGCACCAATGCCCAAACAAGGCGTTGGTCATTGGTCATTTAAGCATTGGGGTTTAGCGATAATACCTGCCTCGGGCGAAACGCTGCCTGCTACTCCCGCATACCGCACCCCCCGTGGCATACCACGAAAGTGGTAGCGCAGAATCCCTCGGCGGTTGAAGTGCTTTTTCAGCCGAAGATCGATTAGGATAAGCGTCCTGCCCGAGGGTTTCACTCTTGCCTGATTGCCACGCTTCGCCGGCCTGTTCCGTGGGGTACTTCCGACAATGTCCAAGCTCCCCCTTTCGCTCGCTTTGTTGATCCTGGTCGGCTTCGATGCCGGCCGTTCGGCCATGGCCGAAACCACCGTTACGGCCGGCGCAGCTTCGGCCGTTTCGCCATTGGTCCAGGTCGAAATCGTCGACCGCGACGTGCCCGTCGATCGCAAGTGGCCCGAGCAGTTCGCCGAGCCGAGCGAACGCTACACCGAACCGGCCTTTGCCTTCATTCACCTTCCCTGGCGCTACACCGAAACCGGCGTGCGGGCCGACCGAGGGAACCCCGCCTTGTTGCGTGCCACCGGCACGGTCGAGTTGCCGGCCGGCAAGCTGCGCATTTTGCTCCGCTCGCGAAATGCGGCCCGATTGCGCATCGGCGAGCAGGACGTGGCTCAGAACGACTTCTTGCGTCCGAATCCCGACGGCCACGGCCTGATTAAGACCAAGGTTCTCACGCTGGGCCAGACGCGGTTCGTCGGTCCCGGCGATCGCGAGTCGCTGGTCGAGTTCGATTCACCCGGGGGTGCGCTGCCGATCAAGCTCGAAGTCTTCGTTGGCGGCGTCAATGGCAAGAAGCCGCTGCGTCCCGAGTTGGGCGAGACTTATGTTGCCTGGGCCGCCGGGGACAGTAACGAGTTCGTCGTGTTTGCGCCCACGCGGCGGATCGCGCTGACCGATGCCGCTTGGGAAAAGTTCGCCGCCGAGCGTTGGGCTCACTATGATCAAGTCGAGACCGAGCGCCGCGCTGCGGCCTTTGCCGCTTATGCACCATTCTGGCGCGAGCGCCACTCGGTCGCTCGTCGCTGGGTCGCGGCCCATCCCGCCCCGCCGGTCCCCAAGGTTTCGGGCGACTGGCCCGTGGCGAATGAAATCGACCAGTTCCTCGGCACCCACTGGCAGCGCGCCAAGCAAGCCGTGGCCGAAACCTCGGGCACGATCCGCTTCCACCGTGACGTGTTGCCGCTGCTGAAAGATCGTTGCCAAAGCTGCCACGGCGCGGCCCAACCCAAGGGTGGCCTACGGCTCGATTCACTCGAAGCGATGTTGCGCGGTGGCGAGTCGGGCGAGCCGGCCGTCGTCACAGGTCAGCCGGCCAAGAGCCCGCTTTTGGAGCGCATCTGCTCGACCGACGAATCGATGCAAATGCCGCCACAAGGCGTCAGGTTGCGTCCCGAAGAAGTGGCCAAGATCGAAAAGTGGATCGCCGAAGGGGCCGCTTGGCCCGCGATCGAGCCGGCCTACGACGTGGCCATCAGCCCACTAACCGACGATGCCCAGTTCGCGCGCCGCGTTTACCTGGACGTCGTCGGCGTGCCGCCGACGGCCGACGAGCTGCGTGCCTTCCTCAAAGACGATCGTGCCGACAAGCGCGCCAAGCTGATCGACGAGTTGCTGGCTGACAAGCGTTGGGCCGACGTCTGGACCGCGCGCTGGCAGGATTGGCTCGGCGAGAATCCCAACCTGGTCAATGCCACGTTGAACAACACCGGGCCGTTCCGCTTCTGGCTCTATGAATCGTTCCGCGACAACAAGGCGATGGACCTGTTCGCCTGGGAACTGGTGACGATGGGGGGCAGCGTTTACGGCGGCGGGCCAGCGGGCTTTGGCTTGGCCGCCCAGAACGACGCCCCGATGGTCGCCAAGGCCGGCGTTCTGAGTTCGACGTTCCTGGCCACCGAGATGAAGTGCGCACGCTGTCACGACGCGCCGTACCACGCCAGCACACAGGCCGAACTGTTCCACATGGCCGCCATGCTGGCCCGCGCGCCAGTCAAGATTCCCGACACCAGCAGCGTGCCGCTCGAAAAACTCACCGCCGGTGGCCGCCAGCCGCTGATTCGCGTCTCGCTCCGTCCTGGCGAGGTGCTTGCCGCCGAATGGCCGCTGACGCGCTATGTCTCGGCCAGCGCCGTGGACGCCGACGCGAACGACCCGCGCGAACAACTGGCCGCCCTGCTCACGTCGCCCAAGAACGAACGCTTCGCCGAAGTGCTGGTCAACCGCGTCTGGCACCACTACTTCGGTCAAGGGCTGGTCGAGTCGTTGAACGACTGGGAGAACGCCCGGCCCGCGCACCCCGAGTTGCTCGAATGGCTGGCCCGCGACTTGGTGGCCCATGATTATGACCTGAAGCATCTGGCCCGGCGGATTCTCAACACGCGGGCCTACGGGCGACAATCCTCGCCCGATCGCGCGGCCAATCGGCTGTATGCCGCGCCGCCGCGCCGGCGATTGAGCGCCGAGCAAACGCTCGACTCGCTGTTCGCCTCGTTCGGCGTGCCGTTGGTGACCGAGGCAATGTGCATCGACCTGGACAGCGGCCGCCCGGCCGACAATGGCTTGAACCTGGGGCGTCCGCAACGGGCCTGGCAGTTCACGTACTTGTCCAACGAGCGGGATCGCCCGAGTTTGAACCTGCCCCGCGCTCAAGCGGTGGCCGAGTTGCTGGGCGCGTTCGGCTGGAGCGGCAACCGCCAAGAAGCGGTTTCCGAGCGCAAGGTCGAGCCAAGTGTGCTGCAAGCCGCCCTGCTGGCCAATGGCACGGTGGCGCGCTGGCTGACGCGTGTGTCGGACGAGTCGCAAATGGCCGAGTTGGCGTTGCAAGCCGACTCGGCCGAAGGGCTGGCCCGCGAGTTGTACCTGCGCATCTTGTCGCGCGAACCGTCGGCCGATGAGCTGCGCGATTTCAAAGCGCTATTGGAGCCGGGCTTTGATGGTCGCGTGGTTTCGCATGAGAAGCCAGCGGTGCCGCATCGCTATCGGCCCTACATCGCCTGGTCAAATCACTTGGACCCTGCCGCCAACGCGCAACGCACGCGCGAGGAAGCCGAGGCCCGAGCCGGCGACAAGCCGACCGCGCGGCTGACCGGCGACTGGCGGCGACGACTCGAAGACGCACTTTGGACGCTATTGAACTCACCGGAACTGGTCTATCTGCCATGAACCAACAAGTGGGACATTCACGACGCGATTTTCTCCGGCACACGTTGCACGGGGCCACGGCGCTAGGGGCGGCCAACGCCTGGGGCAGGCTAGCGCCGCTGGCTCGTGCAGCGACCGCGCCGGCGGCGCCGATGGGGAAGGCCGACCATTGCATTTTCCTCTGGCTAGGCGGGGGCATGGCCGGCGTCGACACGTTCGATCCCAAGCGACGTGGCGACCCGAAAGAGAAGAAGCCGGGCTGCTATTACGACTCGATCGACACCGCGGTCGCGGGCGTGAAGGTCGTTGAGCACCTGCCGCAAGCCGCCCAGTTGATGGACCGGATCACGGCGGTTCGCACGATCAGCCATAACACTTTCGACGAGCACGCCACGGCGACGCACTTTGTCCACACCGGGCGGCGAATCAGCGAAACGATCCGCTACCCCAGCATCGGCAGCATCGTCAGCCACGAGCGCGGCAAGGTTAACGACAACATGCCGGCCTATGTCGTGATCGGCTATCCCAATACCGCTCGCGACCCCGGTTTCTTGGGTCCGCGGCATGGCTACCTGAACCTGGTTGACACCGAAGCCGGGCCTTCGGGTTTGGTGCGGCATTCGGACGTCGATGTGGCGCGGCAAGATCGCCGCGAGCAACTCTTGAAGCGGCTGCGCCAGCGCGCGGCGAGCGACTCGACCTTGGCTGCCTATGACCAGGTGATTGGCGAGAGCCTGCGCCTGGCCGGCCCGCAATTCATGCGAGTGTTCAACCTGAAGGAAGAGTCCGACACGTTGCGCGAGAGCTATGGTGGCGAGTTCGGGCAGCGCTGCTTGCTGGCCCGCCGGCTGGTCGAGCACGGCTGCCGGTTCATCGAGGTGTCGCACAACTTGAACTTCATCAACGGCACCGGTTGGGACACGCACAATGAAGGACAACTGAACCAGCACCTTCTGATCAAGGAACTGGACCTGGCGCTCTCGACGCTGATTCGCGACCTGGAATCGCGGAAGATGCTGGATCGGACCTTGATCGCCATCGCCACCGAGTTCGGACGTCCGCCCGAGTTCGACGCTCGCGGCGGCCGCGGCCACCAGTCCAAGTGCTACACCATGGTCCTAGCCGGTGGCGGGTTGAAGCATTGCGGCGCGTACGGCGAGACCGACGAAATCGCCAAGACGGTGGTCACGCCGGCCGTCAGTATTCCCGACTTCCACGCCACGATCTGCGCGGCCATGGGAATCAACCCGGCGAAAGAACTATTCGACGAGAACAAGCGTCCGGTCCCCATCACCGACGGCGGCACGCCGATCGGGCAGTTGTTTGCCTGAGCGTCAGGCTTCTGATACGGCGCGAGGAAGAGTTACTTCTCGATGAACTCTTTGAACTGCTTCAGGTAGGCGACGTAGGTTTTCAGCCATTCCATCAGGTTCTGCTCGGTCACGCCGCCGGTCAGTTCCAGATCGGCCGTCAGCGTCGGCTGATTGTGCTCGTTCAAAAAGGCCTTGGCGAACCGCTTGGTCCGATTCCAGTCGTTGATCTTCGTCAACTCGGCCTTGGCGCTGGGAAAGTTTGAATACAGGTGTAGCGTCTCGTGGCCGTTGTGAAACAACAGCTTCAGGTCTTCGTGCCGGAAGACGTACATCCCCTTTTCGACTTCTTTGAATTCCAGCCCAAATGTGCTTAGCACGCGTTCGGCGCCGGCCGGAGTCAGGCTGCTGATCACGGGCTGCGGGGCCGCGACTGGTTGCGGCTCGTCGGCGGCGCTGGGTCGCAAGATGAAATCACCGGCGAGTATCGCCACGCCAAAGGCCAAGCAACAGACGAGCCGTACGAGCCGTCGATTCATCGTTCGCACTCCGTTCGCAATAGACAATGAACCAAGCTGGCGGCTTTGCCGCCGCTGGACGTCGTCCAGATTGTCGACCGCGAGCCCAATCAGGCGATCCCGTGGGCGCGTTCGTACTGAGTAATCTTCGCCTCATGCTGCATTGTCAGGCCGATATCGTCCAGACCATTCAGCAAACAATGCCGGCGGAAGGCCTCGACTTCGATTGGCTTGCGATAGCCATGCTCGTCGCGCAGCACGCAGTTTTGCAGGTCGACGGTCAGTTGGTAGCCGGGATTCTTGGCGACCATCGCCATCAACTCGCCGACGGACGCCTCGTCGAGCTTGACGGGCAGCATGCCGTTCTTGAAGCAGTTGTTGTAGAAGATGTCGGCGAAGCTCGACGAGATAACCACGCGAAAGCCGTAGTCCTCGAGCGCCCAAGGGGCGTGTTCTCGGCTGCTGCCACAGCCAAAGTTCGGCCCCGCGACCAGGATCGAAGCGCCGCGGAAGCGGGGCTGATTCAGCTCGAAGTCCGGATTGTCGCTGCCGTCTTCCTTGAACCGCCAATCGAAGAACAGGTACTGGCCAAAGCCCGTCCGCTCGATCCGCTTGAGGAACTGCTTGGGGATGATCTGGTCGGTGTCGATGTTCGGCTTGTCGATGACCGCGACGAGTCCGGTATGAACGGTGAATGCTTTCATGATGCTTTCCGTAATGGCAACGTCAGTGTTTCTTAGTAACGCGACGCGCGGTGTCGACCGCGATCCATGATGCGCTAGGCCTGATACTTCCAATCGCGGATGTCGACAAAGTGGCCCGTGATGGCGGCCGCGGCGGCCATGGCGGGCGAGACCAGGTGCGTGCGGCCACCTTTGCCTTGCCGACCTTCAAAGTTCCGGTTGCTGGTCGAAGCGCAGCGCTGACCCGGCGACAGCGTGTCGGGATTCATCCCCAGGCACATGCTGCAGCCCGCCTCGCGCCAATCGAACCCAGCTTCGCGGAACACGCGGTCCAGCCCTTCGGATTCGGCCTGCTTCTTGACCTGGCCGCTGCCGGGAACGACCATCGCGCTGACGTGGTTGTTCACGTGATAGCCGCGCACCACGGCGGCCGCGGCGCGAAGGTCCTCGATCCGGCTATTAGTACACGAGCCGATGAAGACTCGATCGAGCGTCAGGTCCACGAGCGGCGTCCCCGGCGTCAGTCCCATATATTGCAGCGCGCCGGACGCTGCCTTGCGCTGATTGTCGTCGTTCATTGCGGCCGGGTTTGGCACCGCGCCGGTCACCGGCGCTACTTGCCCCGGATTTGTTCCCCAGGTGACTTGCGGCACGATGTCGGCGGCTTGGAACACGATCGTCTTGTCGTACTTCGCACCCGGATCGCTGGGTAACTTTCGCCAACGGGCCACGGCGGCGTCGAAATCCTTGGGAGCGAATTCCCGCCCGCGCAGGTAGGCGAACGTCTTGTCATCCGGCGCGATCATGCCCGCCCGAGCGCCCGCCTCGATCGTCATGTTACAGACGGTCATCCGCTCTTCCATGCTCAGGGCGCGGATCACGCTGCCGGTGTATTCGATGCAATATCCGGTGCCGCCGTCGGTCGTGATCTGCCCGATGATGTACAGGATGACGTCCTTGGCGGTCACGCCCGGCGGCAACTTCCCCTCGACGCGAATCTCCATCGTCTTGGGGCGCGACTGCAACAGCGTCTGGGTCGCCATCACGTGCTCGACTTCGCTGGTGCCGATGCCAAAGGCCAGCGCGCCAAACGCGCCATGCGTGGCGGTGTGGCTGTCGCCACAAACGATCGTCATGCCCGGCTGAGTCAGGCCGAGTTCAGGGCCGATGACATGGACGATCCCCTGTTGTGGATTGTCGAGGTCGTACAGCTTGACGCCGAATTCTTTGCAGTTGGCGCGCAAGGTGTCGATCTGTTGCTTGCTGATCGGGTCGGCAATTGGCAGGGCGCGATTGGTCGTCGGAATGTTATGGTCCGGCGTGGCCACGGTTCGATCGGGGCGACGCAGTTTACGACCGGCGAGCCGCAGCCCTTCAAAAGCCTGAGGGCTGGTCACTTCATGGACCAGGTGCAAATCGATGTACAAAATGGCCTGCTGCCCCGGCTCGTGATGGACGACGTGGGCGTCCCAGATCTTCTCGAACATGGTGCGGGGGGCCGAAGCGGACGAACTCATGGGGAGGGAACTCGCTGAAAAATGCCTGAAAACGATGCTGGCCGGGACGGGTCGCCCTGGCGCAAACGCCTATAATCTTATGACTTACAGCCGGCGGGGCCAATCGCCCCGAAGGCCGCCATTAAAGCACGCCGGGCGATTGGAAGCTAAAACTTAAGTGTAACACCTCGCAGGTTCGAGTGTTAGGGCTCGCCGGACGGGAAAAGGTTCGCGACATTAGTCCCGGTCAATGACCGGGGGCGCGCGACTCGAACTCCCAAAAGATCAGGGAACCTTGGATGAGCCACCGGCATCGAAACCCCGGAGCCAAACGGATGGAGCGACGCAATCGACATCGGCAACTGAGCTTGGGGGCGATCGTTGTCGCCTTGGTGGTCGCCGCCGCGCCGCCGGCCTATGCCACCAAGTTTACGTTGAAGGACGGCCGCACCGTCGAAGGGCGCGCCGCCAAGGTGGGCTCGATGGTCGAAAACCCGGCCGCGCCGAAAGCCGCCGAAGGGGTCGCCATCCAACAGATCGTCCTGGTCGACGACGACCTGCGCCGCGTCTTCTTTCCCACCAAGCAGGTCGCGGCCGTTGACGAGAAGGCCAGCCCTGAAGTCGAAGAAAAGATCACGCTTCGTCAGCCGGTCTCGCACAACGGCATGCTGGTCGGCAGCGTCGGCACTATCCTGGGTACCAGCCCGTTCGATGAATACGGGCGGCGGATGATCAAGATGTCGACCCAACAAGGGCCGCTGGTGATCATCCAAGGAATCAGCGAACTGACGCCGCGCTATGCCAAGGTCGAAGCCTTGGCGCAGGAAGGGAAGCCCATGCAGTGGGATCAGCGGATCGCGACCAACTCGATCGCGCCACCGTTGTTGGACAAGATTCTGATGCACTCGATCGACGCCAAGAAAATCGAGCAGCGATTGGCGATCGTGCAGTTCTATCTGCAACTCGGGCGCTACAACGATGCCGAGAAGAAGCTCAAGGAAATCATCGACGACTTTCCCGAGCAGAAAGCCCAGTTTCAGCCCACCACCGTGCGCATTCACCAAACCCTGGCGCGGAACGCGCTGCGCGAGGTGCAGATCCGTTTGAACGCCGGGCAGTACCAGTTGGCGTTCCACGTGCTCAAAAGCTTCCCGGCCGAGAATGTGGCTGGCGAAACCTTGGTGGCCGTGCAACAGATGCTGGACAAATTCAAACAGCAGGGCGATTCGATCAAGGAGATTCATGATCACCTCGACGCCGACATCGCCAAGATTCAAGAGTCGGCTTACAAGCTGCAGTTGAGCCTGTTTCGCGACGAACTGCGGGCAGAGTTGAACCCCAACACGCTGGCCCGCATGGCCGCCTATCGTCAATCGTGGGCCGACGCCCAAGCCACGCCTGAGCAACGCGTGGCCACGTGTGTCAGCGGCTGGCTGGTCGGCGCCGGCGACGCCCAGCAGAAGCTCCCCGTGGCGATGTCGCTGTTGACCACGCGCGACCTGTTGCGCAAGTATCTGGTCGAGCGGGTTCAAACCACCCGCTTGCTCTTGATCGACGAATTCCGCAAGCAAGAAGCCGCCACGTCCGAACTGGTGGCCAAGGTTCTGTTCCATATGCGGCCGCCCCAGCCCATGGGGCAACTCGATCCCAACGTGCCTGGCCAGTTCAAGCACGACGTCCCGACGGTCGAAGGAGAGCCCGGCATTCCTTACACGGTGCAACTGCCCCCCGAGTATGACTCGCATCGCCTCTACCCAACGATCATTACTTTGCACAGCGCTGGCAGCACGCCCGAGATGCAAATCGATTGGTGGGCCGGCGGCCGCGACAGCGAAGGTCGCCGCCAAGGGCCCGCTTCGCGGAACGGCTACATTGTTATCGCGCCGCATTGGGGCAACGTCGAGCAGCGCGAGTACAAGTTCTCGGCCCGCGAACACGGCGCCGTGCTGAACGCCTTGCGCGACGCGCAGCGGCGCTACTCGATCGACACCGACCGCGTGTTTCTCAGCGGACACTCGATGGGGGGCGACGCGGCTTGGGACATCGGCATTGCGCACCCTGACCTGTGGGCCGGCGTGATTCCGATCTCGGCGGTCACCGACAAGTACGTGGGCTACTACTGGGAGAACGCCGGCCTGGTGCCGCTGTATTTCGTGGCCGGCGAGCGCGACGGCGATCACCACGCCCGCAATTCCCGCGACTTCGATCGGTACATGACCCGCGGCTATAACCTGACCGTGGTCGAGTTCCTGGGGCGCGGCCACGAGCACTTCTCGGACGAGGTATTGAACCTGTTCGATTGGATGGGCCGCCATCAGCGCAACTTCTTCCCGCGTGAAATCCACGCCCGCACGCTGCGCAGTTGGGACAATTACTTCTACTGGCTCGAGATGAGCAACTTTCCCGACAAGGTGATCGTCGAGCCCGAGCAGTGGCCGCCGGCGCGCAACGGCGTGGCCGCCACCACCGAAGGTTCGCTGACCGCGACCAATGGTATGATCGTCAAGACGTCGGCCGCCAGTGTGACCGTCTGGCTGGCGCCGGAGTTGGTGAATTTCAATCAGCGCATCAAGATCACGGTGAACGGTGCCCAGGTCAAAGCGCCGGACGGCATCGAACCGAGCTTGCCGGTGATGCTCGAAGACGCCCGCACCCGCGGCGACCGGCAACACCCGTTCTGGGCCCGCGTCGACATGCCCGGCCACAAGATCAACGTGGCGAATTGAGTTTTGCTCGTAAGCGAGTCAAAACGTCAATGCGTCCTCAATCGCCACGCGGCCTGAAGCAACCCTTCTCCCCTCTGGGAGAAGGTGGCCGAAGGCCGGATGAGGGTCGCGCGTCAGGCTACAGCGGGACTCCAATGGTTCGTGGACCCTCATCCGGTTCGCTGCGCTCACCACCTTCTCCCCGGGGGAGAAGGGTTATGCGCGGACTCGCGCGAGATGAATTAACCTCACTCCGCCGACGCGCCCCAGGATTTCTCCATCAGCTCGTACCCCACCGGGTCGTGCGTTTTCAATTCCTCGCGCGTGTACGGAAAGAAATCATTCTTGCCGAACCAGGCTTCGGATAGCTCGGCGAAATACTCAAAGCGATTGTTCAGTGCGTAGGCCCGCTTTTCGCCCCCTTTGATGTAACCGACCGAGTCGTAGATATTACGCTCGACCGCTTGTTGGTAGGCGGCCTCGATCGCCGCGTCGTCGCGCCCGAGCACCAGGTTGTGGTACGCATGAGCCATTTCGTGCAGCACCATCCAAGGCTGGGCCGTCCGCGACCAGTTCACAAAGTTGCGGGCATTCGACAGTTCGATACAGCCAGCCTTCTCGGGGTTATAGCCGTGATTTGTTAGCCACTGGGCCGAGGGATGAAACTCGGCCGCCCCTTTGGGCTTCTTCTCCCACTCGATCCACATCCGCACGCGCCGCAGCGCCTCGACCGCTTTGGCCGGCACCACGCGTACGATGGCTTGCAACTGGGCGTCCAATTCCTTGCGCATGGCGGCCGCCTCATCCGGGTGCTCGGACACCTCGGGATTGATCAGCACGGTGAACCCCTGGATCGTCTCGACCCGATACGCCGCCGTCGGCGCGAATGGTTTTTCGTCAGCGTCCGCTTGGCAAACGAGTGGCGCGAAGCCGAGCGCGAAGAGCGACATTAGTAACGAAGTGGCAAATGTTCTCATCGGCGTGCGTGTACTTTCGTCAGGTAGGGAGGCATGCGAAGGTCAGGCCTTGACCTCACGCTATTGTGCGACAAGCAGCATCATAACGCCACAACTCAATCACCGAGCGAGAAGCAACCCTTCTCCCTCCGGGAGAAGGTGGCCGAAGGCCGGATGAGGGTCCACTCTGCCCCCGGAGCCGCGCCCGATTGACGCGCGACCCTCATCCGTCGGCTAGCGCCGCCACCTTCTCCCCGGGGGAGAAGGGTTTGCGCCAACTCACGCGAGATTGATTCGTAATCTTCAAAGCCGACTGTGCTCTGCCGCACCGGTTTCTTCCGCTCGGCGGGCCGACTATCATAAACCTCCTTACCGGCTGGCGATTCTGACGCCTGGCCGGGCGCGGCCATCAAAGGCACGCCCGACTGTGCGCCGTCGCCAGCTTCCCGCCTTGCACCCACGATGGAGGAACTCGCGAATGCACACCTGGGTTTCCATTTGGCCAAGCGGCTCTCGCGCCGCCGCCGCACCTGTCTGGCGACGTGCCGCACAAGCCGCGGTCGCAGTCGCTGTCTTAGTCAGCTTGAGCGCGCAGCCGGCCTCAATGGCCCGCGCTGCCGAGCCGGTCAAGCCGCTCAAGGCTCTGCTGGTCCTCGGCGGCTGTTGCCATGATTACGCCGTTCAGAAAGATCTGCTGGCCGAGGGGATTGCGGCCCGAGCGCACGTCGAAGTGACCATCGCTTATTCGCCCGACAAGACCACCAAGGTCTTGAACCCGATCTACGAGAACGACGATTGGTACGTCGGCTATGACGTGATCATTCACGACGAATGCACGTCCGACGTGAAAGACTTGCAGGTGATCGACCGCATCCTCAAGCCGCATCGCAACGGCGTGCCGGCCGTGCTGTTGCACTGTGCCATGCACAGCTTCCGCAGCGAGGGCTTTCCGAACGTCACCCCCTGGTTTGAGTTCTCGGGCTTGCAATCGACCGGCCACGGTCCGCAAGTCCCCATCAACCTCAGCTTTGTCGATCGCAGCAACCCGATCCTGAACGGCGGCGTCGATTGGATCACCGGCAATGAAGAGCTGTACAACAACAGCGCCGGCGCATTGCTCGACACGGCCAAGGCCATGGTCCGCGGCACTCAGACCTACACCGACAAGAAGAGCGGCAAGGAAGTCAACGCCGATTGCGTCTGTGTCTGGACCAACAACTACCGCGACAAGGCCAAGGTCTTTGCCACCACGCTGGGGCACAACAACACGACGGTCGGCGACCCGCGGTACTTGGACATGGTCACGCGCGGCCTCCTTTGGTCATGCGGCGCGCTGAACGACAAGTACCTGAAGCCGTTCACGCCCAAGCAGACGCGGTTGAACATCGCTCCGGGCAAGAAAGTCACCGCGTCGAGCGAGGAGTCGAACAAGAATAACGTCGCCGCCAACGCGGTCGACGACAACCCGATGACTCGCTGGTGCGCGGCCAATAGCCAGGTCAACCAGTGGATCGCCGTCGACTTGGGCAAGGCCCAGGAAGTGACCGGCCTCGAACTGCTGTGGGAGTCGCAGAACAACGCCTACAAGTATCGCGTTGAGGTATCAAGCGACGGCAACTCGTGGACCCCGGCCATCGACGCGGCCAGCAACAGCCAGCCCGGCCTAAACCGTCACGAGCTCAAGGATGTCTCGGGGCGCTACGTCCGGGTGACCTTCCTCGGCAGCAGCGCCGGGGGCTGGGGAAGCATTCGCGAGGTGAAAATCTTCGGCGACCAGTGGGTGCCGGTCAACCAACAAGCGGAAGCACGTCGGCAGGAGGCCGACGTGTTGGACGAGGTGAAGTTCCCTGACGGCTTCGAGGTCACCCTGTTCGCCGCTCCGCCGAAGGTCTTGTATCCGACCTTGGTGGCGGCCGCGCCGGACGGAACCTTGTACGTCTCGGTCGATAAGAACGGCTCGCTCGGTCGCGAGCCGAACCGGGGTTCGGTCTATCGGCTGCGCGACACCGACGGCGACGGCCGCGCCGACGAAGTGAAGAAGTTCGTCGAGAACGTCGACTCGCCGCGGGGGCTCGTCTGGGACCAGGATCGGCTGTACCTGATGCATCCGCCGCATCTCAGCGCGTATATCGACCACGACGGCGATGGCCGGGCCGACGAAGAAAAGATTCTGATCAAGAACATCGCCTTTGGCTTCAAGGATCGCCCGGCCGACCACACCAGCAACGGCGTCACTTTGGGGATCGATGGCTGGCTGTACCTGGCGATTGGCGACTTTGGCTTCATGGATGCCGAAGGGGCCGACGGTACGCACCTGCAACTTCGCGGCGGCGGAGTGGTGCGGGTTCGTACCGACGGCTCTGGCATGCATCTCTTCTCGCGCGGCACGCGCAACATCCTGGAAGTCGAAGTCGATCCGCTGCTCAACGCCTTTGCCCGCGACAACACCAACGACGGCGGCGGCTGGGACATTCGCCTGCACCATTTCACGGGACTGGACGATCATGGCTATCCGTCCCTGTTCAAGAACTTTCCGGACGAATGTGTGGCGCCGCTGGCCGATTACGGGGGCGGGTCGGGTTGCGGCGGGCTCTACCTGGCCGAGCCGGGCTTTCCCAAGGACTATGGCGACGCGCTGCTGACCTGTGACTGGGGGCGGCAATGGGTTTATCGCGAGCGGCTGACGCCCAAGGGGGCGACGTTCACGGCCCAGCAAGAGGAGTTCATCGGCGTGCCGCGCGTCACCGATCTCGACGTCGACGCCAGCAGCCATCTGTACGTGGCCAGTTGGAAAGGGGCCACGTTCAACTACGTCGGCGAAGAAGTCGGCTACGTCGTACGCGTTTCCCCCAAGGGATACAAAGCCCCGCCGGTGCCGGACTTTGCCAAGCTCGACGCTAAGCAGTTGATCGAGCAATTGCAATCGCCGAGCCATCGACGGCAGTTAGCAGCACAAAGGGCGCTACTGCGCAAGCCATATACTGAGGAGATTGGCAAAGCGCTGTATGCGATTGCTGAAGATAAGTCGAAGTCGCTACCGGTGCGCGTGGCGGCGATTTTTACATTGGCACAGCCGGGCTGCATCGATTCAAAATATCGCGACATGCCGTCTGATGGGGAAAAGTATTTGATTGATCTTGTTCTGAGCAAAGATAAAAAATCTGGTGACGTCTCACGAAAGGTCTTTGATGACCACGATCGCCCAGTCATGGAATTCTTGATGCTGGCGCTTTCTGACACGCAAAGGTACAAGCGTCCTCGAAACGACGAAATCGTCTTCGCCGACATTTTAGGAGGACTACCAAACCGCGCGATGTGGGCGTTGTTTGAGGAGGCGAAACAATCCAAATCACCTAAGATACGATTGCGCGCAGCCCAGCTTCCGGATTATCTCTTCATGCGGATTGGCGACAGCGTGTTTCTTGGAGATCCAGATCCACTTGTTTCGCACACGGCGGAAAAGGTCTGTCGATGGAGAGGAGCACTTGACGCGATTGATAATTCCACTCCTTCAGATGCACGTCGCCGTGCGGCATTGCGAGCCCTCAGTTCAGTCGATGGTTGGCGAATGTGCCCTGATTGTGTCGTTCCAGGTAGCGCTGGCGAATTGATTACGCGGTTGGATGCAGAGTCAGCTCCAGAACGTCGTGCCGATCTTATCGCAGCCCTCTGCCGCCTGTACTTCATCGAAGGCAAGTGGACCGGAAATAGCTGGGGCACGCGGCCTGATACGACCGGGCCGTTGTTTCAGCCGGAGAAGTGGGAAGCGTCGGACAAGATCGGCGCGTACCTGGAAAAGCTGTTGGCTGACAACCGCCCCGGCGACGTGCCGGTGCTGCTGCGCGAAGTGAATCGCAACCGGATTCCGGTCAAAGGGAGCGTCGAGTCAGTCGTTGAGCTGGCCTTGAAAGACGCTGGGCTCGTGCCGACCGCCGTCGGCGAACTGTCCCGGGCAGCGCAAGTCCCGCCGGCCGGCGTGCCCCTGCTGGTCAAAGTCGCCAGTGATGAGCAAGCCGACTTGTCGCTGCGGGCCCAAGCGGTCGTCGCCCTGGCCAAGGTCGCCAGCGCCGAGGGCCTGAAAGCCCAACTGGCCGCCCTGGCCAAAATCGGCAACAGCCCGCTGCGCGGCCAGCGTGACGGCCAGCAAGCTATCTCGGCCTTCAGCAGCTCAAAAACATTGGACCAGCAAATCGAAGCGCTGGTCGCCACGGCGGCAGCTCAGCAAGGTGATACAAGCGCCTGGGCCGACGCCGGGCTAATGATCGTGGCCGACAACAATCGCGCGTCCCCCGAGGCCCGGCAAGCGGCAAAGCTGGCCCTCGACGCCGGCTGGCGGGACGCCCCGCGCCGCGCGCAAATGCTCCGCGCGGTGCAACTGGCCGGAAATCGCGCCTGGAGCGAAAAGGTTCTGGCGTCGCTTGCTGACCCCGACAAGCAAGTCGCCGCGGCGGCCGAGCGGGCGGCCAAGGAGCTGCGCCTGGACACGAACAAGAAGAAGCCGCCCCAGGGGCCGCTGGTCGTGTCGATGGATCCCGAGTCGGCCGTGCAGATGGTCCTGAAGCAGCGCGGCGATGTGGCCGAGGGGGAGCAACTGTTCCACCGCCTGCAATGCGTCAAGTGCCACACCGTGCGGCAGGACGAAACTCCCCGCGGGCCGTTCCTGGGGCACATCGCGTCGACCTACAAGCGTCGCGAGCTGACCGAGTCGATACTGCTCCCCAGCAAGTCGATCGCCCAGGGCTTCGCCACCCAGCAGTTCATCATGGACGACGGCCGAGTATTCACTGGCTTTGTCACCTCGGAAGGGGCGACCGAAGTGGTGATCCGCGACCTGGAAGCCAACGAAACCAAGCTGCCGGTGGCTCAGATCGAAGAGCGCGGCAAGCAGCCGCTGTCGATGATGCCCGAGGGGCTGGCCAAGGAACTAACCGTGGGCCAACTGGCGTCGCTCGTCGACTACCTCGAATCGCTGGTCAAAAAGTAGTCGCGAATTTCGGCAGTGAGCAGAAAAGGATTAACCGCAAAGACGCAAAGGGCGCA
>JAFEBQ010000042.1:0-732 GCA_018242585.1 Planctomycetota bacterium | reverse complement strand
TGCGCCCTTTGCGTCTTTGCGGTGAAAAAATTGAATGCGAGCACGCGTTACTTCGCTTGCGAATAAAACGCGTTCGCCGCCGCGATGCTTGCGCCGGCAGTGAACTTGAAGCATTGCTCGGCTAGCAACTGTTCGAGCGCCGCCAGGAACGTCAGCACGTTCTCGGCCCGGGCCGTGTGGCCCATCAGGCCGATCCGCCAAACCTTCCCCTTGAAGTCGCCCAGACCGGCGCCGATTTCAATGCCGAACCGCTCCAGCAGTCCGCCGCGGACCTTGGCGTCGTCGACCCCGTCGGGCACGCTCACCGCGTTCAGTTGCGGCAACTGGTGTCCTTCCTGGGCCGTGTAGCGAATGCCCAGCGCCGTCAGGCCGGCCTTCAAGGCACGATGGTGCCTTTGATGGCGCTCGAACGACTTGGGCAACCCTTCTTCCAGGACCACACGCAGCGCTTCGTACAGCGCGTAGGTCATGTTGATTGGCGCGGTGTGATGGTAGACGCGCTCCTGGCCCCAGTATTTGGCCAGCATCGAGGCGTCGAGGTACCAGCTCGCGATCTTGGTCTTGCGCGTGGTGATCACTTCCTGGGCGCGCGGACCAAATGACACGGGCGCGAGCCCCGGCGGACAACTGAGACACTTCTGCGAGCCCGAGTAGATCGCGTCGATTCCCCAGGCGTCGACTTCGACCGGCACGCCTCCCAGCGAGGTGACGGCGTCGACCAACAGCAGCGCC
>JAFEBQ010000041.1 GCA_018242585.1 Planctomycetota bacterium | reverse complement strand
ATCTGCGACAAGGCGGGCGAGTGCCTGTTGCAGGACTATCACTTCGAACACGGCCAGCCCGAGCGCCGCGCCGACGTTCAACCCTTCACCAGCCGTCGCCGCGAGATGGGTGACACGGTCACGCTGTTCGTCGACCGCTGTGTGATGTGTACGCGCTGTGTCCGCTTTACGCGCGAAATCACCGGCACCAGCGAGCTACTGGTCATCAACCGCGGCAGCCACGAAGAGATCGACGTCTTTCCCGGCTACCCGCTGGCCAACAAGATGTCGGGCAACGTGGTCGATCTGTGCCCGGTTGGCGCGCTGGGGGACAAGGACTTCCTGTATCGGCAGCGCGTCTGGTTCATGCGCAAGCACAACAGCGTTTGCACCGGCTGTGCGACGGGCTGCTCGATCACGATCGAAGAGAATCAAGACACGGTTCACCGTTTGAAGCCGCGCGAGAACCCGCACATCAACCAGTGGTGGATGTGCGACGAAGGGCGTTACGGCTTTCACTACATTCACAGCCCCGAGCGGCTCACGCTCCCCGGTCGTCGCCAGGGCCCTGGCCACGTGAACGTCGAATGGCACGATGTGGCGGTCCAGTTGAAGGCCGCGCTGCAATCGGCCGGCCGGCTGGCTGCGGTCTTGTCGCCGCATTTGACCGTGGAAGAGGCGTACCTGTTGGCCGAGTTGGTCCGTTCGTTCGATCCCCAGGCTTACCTGGCCCTGGGCCCGGTACCGGTGGTCGGCGAAGACGAGAAGTTCAAGAACGGCTTCACGATTCGCGCCGAGAAGTGCCCGAACCGCCGCGGTGTCGAGAAAGTCGTCCAGCACTACATGCACGCGGTGCCGCGCTGGGAAGATGTGCTGGCCAAGGCCGCGCAAGGAGAGTTCGGCGGCTTGTGGATCACGGCCGGTTACCCACACCCGTGGATCAATGACGCCGAGTCGGTGGTCTTTGACAAGGTCGGCGTGGTAGTCGTGCAGGACATGTTCAACTCGCCGCTCTGGGAGCGGGCCGATTGGCGGTTGCCGGCCGGTGCCTTTGCCGAGCGCGATGGCTCGTTCGTCAACGCCAACGATCGGCTGCAATCGGTTCGCTGGGCCATTCGTCCACCGGCCGGCGTGGTGCCCGAGGGGGCGCTCTACTGGCGGCTGTCGGATCGGACTGGGCTGTACAACGCCCGCAAGGTGCTCAGCGAACTGGCCGCCGCGATTCCGTACTTCTCGCTGGCCGGTTCCGAAGTGCCCGAGCAAGGCGTCGACCTAAAATTGAATCAACTGGCTAATGGCGAAGCGGCGGCAACAACTGCGGCCGCCGCGCCGGCCTAAGAGCCCTGGGCGCGCGAAACGTCGCGTGCCGCATATCGAGAACAAGTTCGTATCAACGTCCGCAGGTGAATTGGCGATGGAAACGGTGGTAGTCGCGCTGGTGAAGATTGCCCTGATGATCGGGGGGCTGATGACGGCGGCGGCCTATTTGGTGCTGCTCGAGCGGTGGATCGCCGCTTGGACGCAGGACCGCGTGGGCCCCAACCGCGTCGGCATCCCGCTCACCAAGTTCAAGCTCTTCGGCCTGGGCCAACCGCTGGCCGACGGCCTGAAGTTTATCTTCAAGGAAGAGAACACGCCGGCTCAGGTTGATCGCGGTTTGTTCACCATTGCGCCGATCGTGATCCTGACGGCGGCGCTGGCGATCTTTGCCGCGATTCCGTTTGGCAGCGTGCTGCCGAAGGACTTGGGCATCGAAGGAGTCGAGCAGCCGATTCAGCTTTGCGTGGCGCCAGCTTTCGATGTCGGCATTATCTACGTCTTTGCCTTGTCGAGCATCGCGGTGTACGGCGTGATCCTGGGCGGTTGGGCCAGCAACAGCAAGTACAGCTTCCTGGGCGGCCTGCGCAGCAGTGCCCAGTTGATCGCCTATGAATTGCCCTTGGGGCTGGGGCTGTTGGGCGTGGTGCTGATGAGTGGCTCACTGCGGCTCGAAAACGTCATCGACCAGCAGGCCTCGACAGGCGTTTGGAACATGTTCTTGCAGCCGATCGGTTTCGTCACGTTTGTCGTGGCGGCCTTTGCCGAGGCGGCGCGGTTGCCGTTCGACTTGCCCGAGTGCGAACAGGAGCTCGTTGGCGGTTATCACACCGAGTACGCCGGCATGCGGCTCTTGATGTTCTTGATCGCCGAGTTCTTGCACATGGTGACAGCGGCGTTCCTGATCGTGATTTTGTTCTTCGGCGGCTGGCACTTCTGGGGCCTGACCGGCAGCAGCAAGGATGAAGTCACCTGGTTTGAAGCGATCATGCGGGTCCTGGTGCTGCAAGGGAAGGTGCTGGCGGTGATCGTGTTCTTCATGCTCGCCCGTTGGAGTTGGCCGCGGTTCCGCTTTGACCAACTGATGGACCTGGCCTGGAAGGTGATGCTGCCGCTGGGGCTGGTGAATCTGGCCGCGGTGGCGGTGCTGGTCGAATTCGGCTGGGACAAGGCCGAGAACAAGCTTGGATTTTCGCCGGTGTGGGCCATGGCCGCCATGTGGGGCATCGCCATCGTCGCCTGGACGATCGCGGCAATCTTCACACCGCTGCAAACAGACAACCGCCCGCGCCTGGAAGCGATTAGTGAATGACGAAGCGATTAGCAATTAGCAATTAGACAAGACGACGAACATCTGCCTACTGCATTTAACTCAGAACTAGCAACCAGCAACTAGCAACTTCCTCATACCATGCGTGCCGACGACCCCAACGTGAAATGGATTGAAGAGCCGAAGCTCGGCTTGACCGGCAAGATGTATTTGCCGCTGCTGGTCCAAGGGCTGACGACGACGGCGCGCCACCTGGTGGGGCCGAAGATCACCGTCAGTTTCCCCGAGGTGCGTCACCAGCCCGGCAATCCGCTGATCTACCGGGGCGTCCACCGCTTGAACAAGGACGAGCACGGTCGCGTGAAGTGCGTGGCTTGCTTTCTCTGTGCCACGGCTTGCCCGGCCCACTGCATCGACATCATCGGCGTGGAAAGCCCCTGGCCCGACCGCGAGAAGTATCCCGAGAGCTTCACGATCGACGAGCTGCGGTGCATTTTCTGTGGCATGTGCGAAGAAGCTTGCCCGGTCGACGCGATCGAGCTGACCAGCTTGTACGATCTGACCGGGCGCAGCCGCGAGGAAATGATCTTTGACAAGGAAAAGCTGTTGAGCGTCTTCGACATGACCAAGGATGCCGAGCCGATGAAGTCGATTCAGTACGGAGGCACCCTATGATCGACGGCGGCGCCGGGATGATCGTCGCTCAATGGCCGTTGGCGCTGGCCACCCTGTTATTCGCCGCCGGGCTCTGGCTGTTGCTGCCGCGCGGCGGTCGCAGTGGTCGGCAAGCCGGCACTGGTCTGGTAGCGGCTGGCTTGGCGCTGTTGACGCTGCTGGTCCACTTTGGCCTGACGTTCTATCGCAACGGTCCATCACCGCAATGGAAGTTCGCTGGCCCGTTGTTGGGCTCGTGGGCCGAAGACGTAGTATTTCTGGCGCTGGCGGCTCTGACGGTCGGCTCGGCCGTCTGCACCGTCACGTTCCGCTCGCCGGTTTACTGTGCCATTTGGTTCGCGCTCACCTTGCTCGGCGTGGGGGGCTTGTTCATGTATCAAGGCTCCCAGTTCCTGGGCGTGGCGACGGTGGTCGTCTACGCCGGGGCGATTCTGGTCACGTTCCTGTTCGTGTTGATGCTGGCCCAGCCCGAGGGGCACGCCTTTTACGATCGTGTCAGTTGGGAAGCCGCCCTGTCGGCGTTCGCTGGCGCAGTGATGGTCGGCGTTTTGACCATGGCCCTGAGCCAGGCCATGCAACCGTCGCAAGTGGCCGAGGGTCAGCCGACGCCGCGCTTCTGGCTCGAAACCGACCAGCCGGTCGATCGTGCCGCCGGCGTGCTCAACCCGGAGCATGTTGCTTCCTTGGGTGGGCGACTGTTCAGCACGCACCTGATCGCCATCGAAGTGGCGGGCACGCTGTTGCTGGTGGCCCTGGTCGGGGCGGTGGCCATCGTCAGCTCGACGCGCCGACTCGACCATCCGGCTCGCTCGGTGGGAGGACGCGCTCATGGGTGAAGTCCAACTGCTGCACAATTACCTGGTGGTCGGCGCGCTGTTGTTCGGCATCGGCCTGGTCGGGCTGCTGGCCCGGCGGAACATGATCGTCATGTTTCTGTGCGCCGAAATGATGCTGCAAGGCGTCTCGCTCAGCCTGGTCGCCTGGGGCCGCTACCACAACAACTTCGACGGCCAGGTGCTGGTGATCGTCATTTTGACGGTGGCCGCCTGCGAGGCCGCGACCGCCTTGGCCTTGGTGCTGATGCTGTATCACCACACCGATCGGCTCGACATCGCCGATTGGCAGTCGCTGCGCGAAGCGAATCAACCGGCGTTCATCGACGAAGAGTTGCCGGCCGACATTCACCCCAAGCCCGAGTGGCCCGAACTGACGCCGGCCGGGCGCGAAGCGCCGTTGTCACCCGAGAAGCAAGACGAACTGAGACACCGGCTCCATGTCTGACCAGCAAACGCATCCGATCCGCAAACACGTTTGATCGTAACCTTGTTTGATCGAAAACACGTCTGACGCCAACTATGCCTGATACCGTGAATCTCCGCTCGCTGATGGTGTTGATCCCAGCGCTGCCCCTGGCAGCCGCGCTGCTGATCGGCGCGCTCGGCAAGCGCATGTTCAAAGAGAAGAGCCACGTCCCCTGCGTGGTGGCGATCGGCCTGTCGTTCATCTGCAGCTTGATGTTGCTCTACCAGGTCATGTCGTTCAGCGACGGCGAGGTAGGAGTCGAACACGTTGAGACCTTGTGGACGTGGGCCGACGTCGCCGACGCGTACCATCCCAAGCCAGCCAGTCAGACCGTCGCGCCCAAGGTTGCTGATTTCAACGTCGAGGTCTCGCTGCGGGCCGACCCGCTCACCTCGATCATGCTCTGCATGGTCACGTTCATCGCCACGTTGGTGGCGATTTACGCCAGCGGGTACATGCAGGGTGATCCGGGCTATTGGCGGTTCTTCGCCTATGTGTCGCTGTTCGTGTTTTCGATGACGATGCTTGTTTCGGTCAGCAACTTCGCGCTGTTGTATGTGTTCTGGGAAGCGGTCGGTGTTTGCAGCTATCTGCTGATCGGCTTCTGGTACCAGAAGCCCGAGGCCGCCGCCGCCGGCAAGAAAGCCTTTCTGGTCAATCGAATTGGCGACTTTGCCTTTGCGCTCGGCGTGTTTTTGATTTGGACCACCTACGGCACGCTCAACTTCCACGATACCGAGGTCAACGGCGAAATCGTCCGCGGCGTGCTGGGACAGTCGCGGTTGGCCAACCCGGCGTTGTTCATTGGTGGGGCCACGGCGTTTTGGATCGCCGCGGGTCTGATGACCGGCGCGTTTGGCAAGAGCGCCCAGTTCCCGCTGCACGTCTGGTTGCCCGACGCGATGGAAGGCCCCACTCCGGTCAGCGCGCTGATCCACGCCGCCACGATGGTCACGGCCGGCGTCTACCTGATCGCGCGTTGTTCGCCGCTGTTCCAGTTGGCCCCCGAGGCACAGCTCATCGTCAGTTGCATCGGTGGATTCACCGCCTTGCTGGCCGGCCTGATCGCGCTGACGCAAAACGATCTGAAGCGCGTGATGGCTTACTCGACCGTCAGCCAGTTGGGCTACATGTTCCTGTCGCTCGGCACGGGTAGCCTGGCCGGCATCGTGGCGGGCATGTTCCACCTGTTCACTCACGCCTTCTTCAAGGCGCTGTTGTTCTTGGGCTCGGGCAGCGTGATGCACGCCATGGGACACATCATCGACATGCGCAAGTTCAGTGGCCTGCGCCACATCATGCCCTGGACCTTCCGCACTTTCTGGTTCGGGGCGCTGGCCCTGGCCGGCGTGGTGCCGTTCGCTGGCTTCTGGAGCAAGGATCAAATCCTGGCTGCGGTGCATCATGCGGCTGATCCTCATCATCATGGAGCTTATGCAGCGGTCTACGGTTGGCTCTACTACGGCGCGCTGCTGACCGCGTTCATGACCGCGTTCTACACGTTTCGCGCCTTGTTCATGACCTTCTACGGCCCAGTGAAAGTTCCCCTCGAGGCCGGCAGCCACGCCCACGAATCGCCGCGCTCGATGACGATTCCGTTGATGATTTTGGCGGTCTGCTCGCTGGTGGTTGGCGCGTATTTCGAGTTCACGCATGGCTTTGCCAACTTCCTAGTGCGCACGCCGTCGCTGGCTTACTCGAAGGTTTTTGGCGAAGGCCTGTCCCACGAGTTCCACATGGACGTTGCCGCCATCAGCACGGTGCTGGCCCTGGCCGGCATCGCACTGGCCGCGTATTTGTATTTGGGCGATCGTCGCGAGGTGACTCGGCTGGCCGACTTGCTGCAATCGGCGCGGGGCTTCCGCTTGTACTGGCTGTCATACAACAAGTTTTTCCTTGATCAGATTTACGACGCCTTGGTGGTCTTCCCGCTGCGCGTGTTGGCCTGGATCAGCTACTGGCTCGACCGCTGGGTCATCGACGGCCTGGTGAACCTGGTCGGGCGCATTCCGCCGATCATCGGCGCCGGCCTGCGTACGTTGCAGGGGGGCCTGGCCCAATTTTACGCCCTGGCCATGATGCTGGGCCTGTTGATCCTGATGGGAACGATGTTGCTTTGGCAGCCCTCCGGCGCCGAGCCCGCGCCGGCCAAAACCGGCCGGCACACCCCCGCGCCGACGACGCCCGTCCTGTTGACCGAATTGGAAAGTCGATAGCCGATGAACCTGTTGCTTGTCACGACGTTTTTGCCGCTGCTGGGCGTGCTGGCCATTTGGCTCACGGCCGAAGCCGGCCGCGCCAACGCCCGACGGATCGCGCTGATCACGTCGCTGGTCACGTTGGCTTTTGCCGCGGCCGTGATCTTGCCCGAGGAGCGCCCGTTGATCGACGTGCCCTGGTTCAGCGCTTCCAATATCGTTGACATCCGCTTCGCCCTGGGACTCGACGGGCTTAGCTTGTGGATGTTCGGCTTGTCGGCGCTGTTGAGCGTGACAGCCATCCTGGTCAGTTGGGAAGCCATCGAAGATCGCGCCCCGGCGTTCTACGCCCTGCTGTTGTTGCTCGAGACGGGCATGCTCGGCGTGTTTGCCGCGCGCGACGTGATCTTGTTCTATATCTTCTTCGAGTTCACGCTGATTCCGCTCTTCTTCCTGATCGGGATTTGGGGAAGCGAAGATCGCCGCTACGCCGCGGTGAAGTTTTTTCTGTTCACCCTGGCCGGCAGCTTGCTGACGTTCCTCGGACTGCTGAGCATTGTCCTGTGGGATTACGCGCATAGCGGCTCGGGCGTGATGTCGTTCTATCTACCTGGGCTGACCCAGAACTTGGCCAAGCATCCGATCGACCCGGCGCTGCAATGCTGGATCTTCGGGGCGCTGTTCGCCGGCTTTGCCATCAAGGTGCCATTGTTCCCGCTGCACACCTGGTTGCCCTTGGCCCACGTGCAAGCTCCCACGGCGGGGAGCGTGATTCTGGCCGGCATTTTGCTGAAGATCGGCACCTACGGCTTCCTGCGGTTCAACCTGCCGCTATTGCCCGAGGCAACCGTGGCCTGGATGCCGTGGGTGCTGTGGCTATCGGCGGCTGGCATCATTTATGGCGCGCTCGTCGCGCTGGCCCAGACGGACATCAAACGGCTGATCGCCTATAGCAGCGTCAGCCACCTGGGCTATTGCATGCTGGGCATCTTCGCCCTCAACGCCCTGAGCGTGCAGGGGGGCGTGCTGCAAATGATTAACCACGGCTTGTCAACCGGCGGCTTGTTCGCCGTGGTCGGTATGACCTACGAACGGTATCACACACGGCAAATCGCCGAGCTAAGTGGGTTGGCGCGGCGGACGCCGATTCTGGCTTTCTTCATGTTGCTGTTCACGTTCTCGAGCATCGGTCTGCCGGGCCTGAACGGCTTTGCCGGCGAGTTCCTGATCCTGGCCGGCATGTTCCAGCGCGGCTACGCCGACGCACCGGCCATCTGGCAGTGCCAGTGGACGCTGATCGCCGTGTTGGCGGTGTTTGGCGTGATCCTAGGGGCCTGGTACATGCTCTGGCTGGTGCAACGCGTCTTCTTTGGCCCGCTGAAAGAGCCGGCCCATCATGGCGACGGTCACCACGCGGCCCACGCGCACGAAGCGCATAGCCACGATGATCACGGTCACCATCACGAAGCCCCGCTGCCCCCGGGTCCGCGCGACTTGGGGCTGCGCGAGGTGCTGGCCCTGGCGCCGTTGGTGGCATTGATGTTCTGGATCGGTCTGGCGCCGCAGCACTTCCTGACGCCGATGGCCGCCGACTTGCACAAGACCAGCGCGCCGGCCCAAGCGGCGCTCTTCAAGCAATATGGCCCCAGCGTCGCCGCCGCCGAAGTTCGCCCGGCGCGCGACGTGCCCGCTGCCGGTGCCGCGCGCCTGGCCGCTCAAGCGCCCCGAGGCGAGGAGTAATCGACTGTGACCTTGGAAAGCGTTTGGTATCTCGCCCCGGAAACGATTCTGATCGCCACCGCCACGATCATTTATCTGGTCGGTGCGTTCCGCGGGGACACGAACCCTGGACTCGAACAACGCCTCAGCCGCTCGCTGGGCGTGGTTGGTTTCCTCGCCGCGGCGTTCGCGCTGTTGGCCCCCCACGGCGAGACCAGCACGCTGGCCGGCCCGGGCAACTCGCTGTCGGCCGACCTGTTCAGCAGCTACATCCGCTGGCTGACGCTGGGCGTCGGGTTCGTGCTGTTGTGCATGAGCTATCGGCCGACGCCTCGCTCGCACGAGTCGGAACAGATCGGCACGTTGCTGATGGCCGTGGCCGGCACCATGCTCGTAGCCTCGGCCCGGGATTTGGTGCTACTGTTCCTGGGGCTGGAACTGGTTTCGATTCCGACCTACGTATTGTTGTACGTCGCTCGGCGAGGCAGCGAGTCGCAAGAAGCCACGATCAAATACTTCTTCCTCAGCATCGTCTCGTCGGCCGTGCTGTTGTACGGCTTCAGCTTTCTGTACGGTGCGACTGGCTCGACGAACCTGGCGGCCATTCATGACACGCTGGCCAAACAGTCGACCGATCCTTACGGCGCTGGTTTGATCGGCTTGATCGCGCTGATTCTGCTGTTCGCGAGCTTCGGCTTCCGAATTACCGCGGTGCCGTTCCACTTCTACGCCCCCGACGTGTACCAGGGGACCACGCACGTCAACGCGGCCCTGTTGTCGGTCCTTCCCAAGATCGTCGGCTTCGTCGCGATTATGCGCGTGATGCTGGTGGCCATGCCGGGGCTCGAAACCTTCGGCTGGCGCGTGACGCTGATTCTGGCCATCGTCACCATGACGGTGGGGAACGTGATGGCCTTGTGGCAGGACAACCTCCGCCGCCTGCTGGCCTATTCATCGATCGCCCACGCGGGCTACATGTTAATTGGCGTGGCGGTTTACTTTGCGGTGATCGGCCATCGTGAGCAGCCGGCCGTGTTCAACGGCGCGGCCGGCGTGTTCTTCTACCTGGCGGTGTACGCCTTGGCGACGCTCGGCACATTCGCCGCGCTGGCCTGGTTGGGCTCGCAACACGCGCAAGTCGAAACGGTCGACGATCTGGCCGGCGCGGGGCGCACCCAGCCCATGGCGGCCATCGCGATTGCCGTCTTCATGTTCAGCCTGGCGGGCATTCCACCGCTGGCGGGTTTCTGGGGGAAGCTGGCCTTGTTCACCGGCGCGGTCGAGACGGCGCTCGATCTGCAATTGCCGCAAACGATCATCACCGGCCCCGACGCCGCCTCGCTCAGTCGCTGGCTGATGGCCCTGGCCATCGTCGGTGTGTTGAATGCCGCCATTGCGGCCGCCTATTACCTGCGGATCGTCGCGGCCCTCTTTTTCCGCCCCGCCACGGGCGAGTTGCGGGCTCAAGGGGGCGTCGGGGCGATGCTGGGCATGCTCGCCTGCCTGGTCGGCGTGGTGCTCGTCGGCATTCACCCGTCGGGGCTCGACCAGCAATCGCGCTCGGCCGTCGCCGCTACTCGGCCGGCTAAAAACACCGCCACCAGCCAGGTGATGGAGACTCGCCCGAAGTCCGAAGTGGCAGCGGCACGCTAGACTCCGCGGGGGGGCTTTCTCGGGCTCTTTTCTGCTTGGTGACCGGCAAGCCTCGGCTTAGACTGGATAGCTGAGCCGCCCCGCGCCTTAACCTCGGCCGTTCGGTCGCGCGCCGGCTATTCTTTGCACTTGGCGTTGTGCCATGCCCCGTCGTCGTCAAATCGCCGGAATCGTGCAGCTTTTCGACGCTGTAACACAGCCGGTCTATGCGCTCGATAGCGATCACAAGATCGTCTACGTGAACCCGGCCGCCCAGGCTTGGCTCGGCGGCGAGGCCGCGACGCTCGTCGGTCAGGAATGCCGGTTCCACAGCGAACCGGCGGCCGACGCCGTTGCGCCGCTGGCCGCGCAACTTTGCCCGCCCCCTGAAGCGTTCCACGGCCAATCGGCCTGGCAGGTGATCGACTTGAACGTCGGGATAAGTCACGCGGGCGAATCGCGTGCGCGCCGTTTCGACTTCCTGCCGTTGGCAAGCGCCGATTCCGGCGCGTTCGGCGTCCTGGCCATCGCCCATGACGAAACGCCGACGGCCCAGGCGCCAACACCGACCACCTTCGCCGCGCCGGCCGGCGCGCTGCATGCCGCGCTCGAACAATTCCGTCGCGAGCAACGCGCCGCGCACCGCGTCGACCAGTTGATCGGTGTCAGCCCCGCCGCGCGGCAACTTCGCGCCCGCGTCGCGGCGGCCCAAAGCGCCACGGCCAACGTGCTGGTCCTTGGCCGCGCCGGCAGCCGGGCCGAGGCGCTGGCCCGCACGATTCATTTCGCCGCGGGCCGCGCGTCGGCGCCGCTGGTGCCGCTAAGCTGCCCGCTGTTGGGGCCTGAGTTGGTGCAAGCGACCGTTCGCGGGTTGAGTGCTCCGCGGGCCGGCGCCGAGCGCGCGACGTTGCTGCTGCTCGACGTTGACGAGCTGCCGGCCGAAGCGCAGGCCAGCCTGGTCGAGCAGTTCGGCCAGCGCGATTTGCCGTTCCGTATCATCGCCACAGCGTCAGCGCCCCTGTTCGACGAGCTTAATGAGCCGCGATTGTTGGCTGACCTAGCGTGGCGGGTGAGCGAGCTGGTAATTGCGACGGTCCCGCTGGCCGAGCGGCCGGCCGACGTGCCGCTGGTGGCTCAAGCTCTGCTCGAACAAGTGAACGCCTCGATCAACAAGCAATTGGCCGGTTTCACCGACGAGGCGCTCGATCAGCTTTGCGCCTATCACTGGCCGGACGATCTCGACGAATTGGCCGATGTGGTTGGGCAAGCCCACGCCGCGGCTGAAGGTCCGCGCGTCAGTGCGGCCGATCTGCCGCGCCGGCTTTATTTGGCGGCCGACGCGCAGCGCCGCGCCCGCAAACCCGAGGAAACCATCGTGCTGGAGGATTTTCTCGGCGAGATTGAGCGCGAGCTGCTAGTCCGCGCGTTGCGCCGCGCCAAAGGGAACAAGACCCGGGCGGCCAAGCTGCTGGGCATGACGCGACCGCGATTGTATCGCCGGCTGGTGCAACTGGGACTCGAGCCGGGGGATCGCCCGCCGCCGGGGTGGCCGACATGAGCAACCTTGCCATCGTCGTGGGAGAATCGACCGGGCGGTGGGCGCTCGCCTGCCACCGCGCGCTGGCCACCGTGCCGCGCGCGGCCTGGCCCGACGAAGCGCCGCCGCGGGTACACGAAGCCCGGCATGCCGACGACTTTTTTGCCCAACTCACGCCATTGGACGCGGCGATCGGCGTCTGGGAGTTTCACGAGCGGAACTTCGACGTGCTTGGCCGCTGGCGCCGCGAAGCGCGCCCCGGGCGGACGTTTCGCGCGCTGGTGGCCGTCGGACCAGCGTGGCTCGTGTCGCACCAGGCTGAGCTTTGCGAGCTAGGCGTCACCGCGGTTGTCGTCCATGAGCGCGAGTTGCTGACGCTCGCCGACTGGGTCGCGCGCGCGGCCCAGCGGGTATCTCATCTGCCCCAGGCGAAACTTTCGCTGCGCGATCACGTTTGGCGGCGTTTACCCTGGGGCGAGGCCGTTTAGGGCCCCTTGCCCAGACGCACCTGCTGCGCTAGAACAACGAGTGGCGCGACGCGAGCGCTTTGTAATGCCGCATCGTATTGCCTCGGTTCCAAGCCGGTGGCTCTGCCACCGAGTTCGGCGGCAAAGCCGCCGGCTTGGTGTGTCAGTCAATACGTAGCATGAGGGCATCGCGGCGAGTTTCTCTGTTCTGATTCCGAACCGTTTGGGTGTGACGATGGCAACTGGTCCAAGTTCCGAGCAGGTGTTGGCGGCGTTGAACGATTTTCTCGACCCCGAGACCGGCCGCGGCGTGAACGCCGAGCAGCAGGCGCGCGATATCCGCGTCGGCAACGGCCGGCTGGAATTGACGCTAGCCCTTTCGACTCACTCAGCGCCCTTGCGTCAGAAAACCGTGGCCGCCTGTGCCGAGCATTTGAAAGCTCGTTTGCCGGGCGTGACCGAGGTGAAGGTCAACCTGGTGGTGCATCCGCGCCCGGCCGAGGCGGCGGGGCAGGTTGGGCTGAAGGCCAAGAGCGTGATCGCGGTTGGCTCGGGCAAGGGGGGCGTCGGCAAGAGCACGCTGGCCGCGTCACTGGCCTGGGCGTTGAAGCGCGCCGGCTGCCGCGTGGGTTTGATGGACGCCGACATCTACGGGCCGAGCATTCCTCACCTGCTAGGCCTCGAACACCAGCCGCAACTGGACGACAACCGCAAGATTCGTCCGGCCGACGTCGAGGGGATGAAGGTGATGTCGATCGGCTTCATGGTGCCGGCCGGCAAGGCAGTGGCCTTGCGCGGGCCGATGTTGCACGGGATCATCACCCAGTTCCTCCGCGACACCGATTGGGGGGAACTCGACTACCTGATCATCGACATGCCCCCCGGGACCGGCGACATCGCGATCACGCTGTCGCAATTGTTGCCCCTGACCGGCGCGGTGGTGGTCTGCACGCCGCAGGACGTCGCGTTGATCGACGCGGTGCGGGCGATCTCGATGTTCCGAACCGTGAACATTCCGGTCCTGGGCATGATCGAGAACATGAGCTACTTCCTCTGTCCCGACAACGGCAAGCGGTACGACATCTTCGGCCACGGCGGCGCGATGAAGCAGGCCACCGAACTCGACGTGCCGTTCCTGGGCGAGTTGCCGATCAATATCCAGGTTCGCATCAACGGCGATGAAGGGCGGCTGGCCGCGAACTTCAGCAACGCCGACGTGGCGCCGCTATTGGAGTCGATCTGCACGAATCTGGCCGAGCAGGTGGCCGCCAATCGACGGCAGCAGGGGACACCACTGCCGACGTTGTCCGTCGTCTAACGGCATTGATCGAGCGTCGCTTAATACAGCGACAAGCGGCTGCCGTTGGGCATGATCAAGCAGGGCTGCGCTCGTTGGCGCGGGTGGCCAAACAGCCCGCTTTGCTGGGGCAGGGCGAATGTCGTTCTGAGCCACATCAGTGGCGACCAGGGCGTGTGACCGTTGTGTCCCGCGGCGCCATTCACGTGCGCGTCGACCGTCGCCGGACGCAGCGGTGACAGGATCGTTCGCCAGGCCGCCGGCCAGGTCGCCATGCGGATGTGAATCGGGTCGATGCCGAACCAGTCGGCTTGCTGCGCGATCCAGGCCAAGCCGCGCTCCTGAGCGAGCGTACGCAGTCGCTCGTCGAGCTGATTGGCGCGGCCGATCACATCGGCCAGCGTCAATTGGCAGCCCGGCACGAACAGCGATCGGAAGAACTTGAACCGCGGCTGCGATAGCGAGTTGAGGTTGCACACCGGCAACCCAGTCAGGGCCAGTCGCGTCGTACCTGCGGCCAGACGGTCGCAGCAGCGCTCGACCCACTCGACGATCTTCTCGACCGGGGCTTCGTACAACAGATCGTTCCCCACATCGGTGATCAGGGCCGTCGTCGGCCGCGGCTCGATCCGCGACAGTTCGTCCCACAGCCCGCAGTGCAGAATCCCCGGCAGCGAGCGACCCAGGAAGTTGGACTTCATGCCGTACGAGCGCCCGCGCCCGGCGGCGGCCAGCACTTCAATCGGGCCGTCGAGCAATTGGTGCAGCGTGCGCAGCACCACCGGCAAGCCGCGCGTCAGGTTGCTGGCCCCCAACAGGACCACCCGTTGTTTCAGTTCAGCGCCGGCGGCTACCACGGTCGGTCACCTCGATTGCTGATCGACTGCAACAGTTGATAGTTGTTGAAGCCCAAAAAGCCGAAGAACATCGGCAAGAAGAAATCTCGGGTGATGAAATACGCATAGCCCCCCACGATGGCGGCCGTGGCGATCGAGACCTGCAAGGCGCGAATTACTCCCTCGCGTGACCGCCACTCGGTGAACAGGGCCAGCGACACATTGCCGCCGTCCAAAGGCAGGATCGGCAGCAAGTTCAAAACGCCCCAATAGATGTTCACTTCCAACAGCAGCACAACGAGCGCGTTGAGACCGGCCGGCGCGACGGGCTCGAACGAGACGTCAATTCCTTGGGTGGGCGAAAACGCCCAACTCGGTTGGCGTCCAGCCGCGAACAGGACGCCATAGATCGCCAGCGCGAACAAAAAACCAGCGAATGGCCCGGCTAGTGAAACGACCACTTGGGGCAACGTCGGACGCTGCACGCGCGCCCGCGAGACAGCCAGCCCGCCAAAGGCGTGCAGGATGATGTAGCCGCGCTCGTCGAAATAGCGCATGGCCGCGATGTGGCCGAACTCGTGAGCCAGCAAGGCCAGCAGGCACGCAACCACCCAAATGAACACCAGCCCCGGATCCCGCAGGTTCAGCCCCATCAGCACCGAAAAAAGCCAGAACAGCGGGTGGATGCGGATCGGCACGCCGAACAGCGAGAACCGCACGTCGTACGGGGTGGCGGATGGTTCGGCAGATAAAAACAAAATGGCTGCTCCAGTACAATGCGCGGAAGCCATCCAGTATAGCCGAGAAGCTCACGAAAAAATAACTTGCGAGATCATTGCCGAGTGATCGGCGGCTAGGCCGCTCGGTCGGCCAGGGCGCTGCTAGCCACACGCATACCGCGGCGGAAATGAGGTCGCGGGACACCCGTCCGGCGCGCGGCCAGAACGCCAAGCAGGTATTCGGCGGCGCGTCGCGAAGCCCCGCCGTGAGCGACTTGCTGACGCAATTCGGTCAGTTGTGCCACGCTTTGCTGGTGCTTCGCCTCGTCGGTCAGCCAGCCAACCAGTCGTCGGGCGATGTCGGCCGAGCGATCCTGCCAGGTGAGATACTCGGGAAAGGGCACCTGCTCGGCCCCCGGCGCGTCGGGGTCATAGGCTTCGAGCCGGCCGGGGAACAACTCGCGGGCGGTCAACAAGTTGACGAGCGTAATGTAGCGAACCTTGCGGAACCAGGACTGGACCCTGTAAGCCCAGCGCGGCACCCAGTACAGAATGACCGTCGGCCGCCGATGGTAGAGCAACTCGAGCGAGACGCTTCCCGAGACGGCCAGACAGCAATGCGCAGCCGCGATCAGTTCGGGCGTGCGGCGCACGTAGACTTCGATCGGCAAGCCGGCCGCCGTGATCAGCCGGGTGGCGAACTGGGCCTGGCTGGCCTTGAAGGCGGCGACCGCGAAGCGTGCGTTGGGCACTTGTTCAAGCACGGTACTGGCGGCTTTCAGAAACCAGCGCAGGTTCTGTTCGACCTCTTGCGTGCGCGAGCCGGGCAGCAGCGTGACCAGCGGGCGCGGATCTAGCCGCAGTTGGCTGATAAAGCCGGCGTCGAGCGCGTGGCCGCGGACCTCGTCGAAGTAAGGGTGTCCGACAAATGTGGCATTGCAACCGCGTTGCTTGAACCAGGCTTCCTCGAACGGCAAGCTGCACAGGACGTGATCGACGTAGCGGCGCATTTTTTTTACGCGCCAACTGGCCCAGGCCCAGATTTGCGGCGGGGCGTAATAGAACACCGGAATACCCAGCAGTTTTGCCCGCCAGGCAATCCACCAGTTAAAGCCCGGGTAGTCGATCAACACCACCGCGTCGGGACGATGATGGCGGAAGTAATGATCGGCCCGCGCACAGAGGTGCAAAAAGCGATGCAGATTGACCAGCACGCGCAAAACCCACATCACGGCCAGCGAGGTGAGTTCAAAGTGCAGTTCGCAACCGGCGGCGGCCATTCGCGGCCCGCCAAAGCCGACGAATCGCGCGGTGGGGCACTGGGCGCGAATCGCGTGAATCAGGTTGGCGCCGTGCAGGTCGCCGCTCGGCTCGCCCACGGAGAAGAAGATCGTCATGCCGCCACGCGCCTGGCCGGGGGCCGCTGGGGCAGGTGCTCCTGACAATTGATCGTGACACTGGCATCCAGCGGGCACGTCCGCCAGGCGCGCTCGTCGACCGGTGCGACGTCGGCCGCGCAGTCGACGTGAATCTGGCCCAGCCGGAAGCCGTGTCGGGCTATCTGCCGGGCCAAGTCGCCAATCCCGCGAGTGACGAAGCTGACGTGGTTCAACGCTTCGCGTCGCGCGGCCCAGGTCCAGCCGATCGACCGATCGAGGTCACAACCGTGGCGTAAGGCGTTCCAGCGCCGTTCGATGCTCCGCCGCCAGCGGCGTGCGCCGCGACAGCGGGGCAGGGCAAAGACCGTGTCGGCCCGAACCAGACGCGACAACAGGCGGGGCAGCTCGGCGATAGGCAAGTGCCCCGAGCCGTCGAGACAGACGAGCGTGTCGTGCGACGCGCGGGCCAAGGCCGCGCCGACTGCGGCCGACACACCCAGCGGCGGGTCGATCGACAGCAAACGCACCTCTGGAAACTGGTCGTGCAGCCGGCGGATGGCCGACGGGGGGCTGGGATGCCCCGCGTTTTCCAGGCAAAACAGCTCGGCCGGCCGATTGAGCTGGGCTAGCTGCTCGCGCAGCGCAGGCAGAAAGCGGTCGACCGTTTCGGTCAGCGCGCGTGGGACGACAATGATCGAGAGCGCATCCATGCAGCTTCTCAAAAACGATGGACAATGGGCCAGCGAAGTATGGCAAACGCGCGGCTCACGGCCTAGGTCAGTTGCCGCTACTTCGGCTGTGCGTCGATCGCTAGAAAGCAGCCGTGCTAGCTGGGTGCGCAGCAGTACCAGCGTTAGAAGCTAGCAGGTGACGAAGATTGCGACCTTGACCCTAGTTACCTGCACGGCCAGACTACGCGGCCATGCGCACGATCACCCGCTATGCCCTGTTTGAAGTTCTGAAGATCTTCCTGGTCTCGCTGTTCCTGCTGACGACGTTGTTCATCATTTACGTCGTCTTCCGCGAAGCGAAGGACCGGGGGCTCGATCCGCGCCAGGTCGTGCGCATTCTCCCCTATGCCTTGCCCGAGGCCTTGCGGTTCACCGTGCCGGCCACGATTTTGTTCGCTGTCAGTAGCGTCTATGGGCGGATGTCCGGCTCGAACGAAGTGGTAGCTCTCAAGTCGTTGGGCATCAGTCCGATGGTAGTACTGTGGCCGGTCTTCTGGCTGGCTGCGGCGCTGAGCTTGAGCACCGTGTTGCTGAACGACGTGGCGGTGTCGTGGGGCAAGGACAATATTCGCCGCGTGGTCGTGGAAAGCATCGAGGAAATCGCCTACAGCATGCTGCGGGCGAATCATTCGTTTAACACGCCGCTGTTTTCGATCATCGTCAAGCGCGTTGACGGTCGCCGGCTGATCGAGCCGACGATCACCGTCCAATCGCGCGGCCAGGGAGGACCGACGATCACGCTGACGGCGGCCGAGGCCGAGCTGCGCGCGAACACCAAGGACAACCTGCTGTCGATCATTTGCCGGCGCGGAACGCTGCACGTCGAAGGTCAGACGCGGTACTGGTTTGACGACTCGTTCGAGCATTCGGTGCCGTTGGACGCCGCCGGACCCGACGGCGACATGGAGATCCCGCCGTCGCAGTTGCCCATGTCGCTGCTGCCGCAAAGGACACGCGAACGCGAGCAGTTGATCGCGCATTCACAGCAAACCCGCGCCGCGCGCGAAGCGTTTTCCTTGATGACCGGGGACTTCGCGGCGCTTTCCGACGGCGACGCGCAATATGCCGCGCATGAACTGTTCTTGAACCGGTGCAAGTTGTATCGGCTGTACACCGAGCCACACCGTCGCTGGTCGAACGGGTTTAGTTGCCTGTGCTTTGTGCTGATCGGCGCGCCACTGGCCATTTACTGGCGCAATGCCGACGTGATGACCAGCTTCTTCGCCTGCTTCTTTCCGGTGATCGTCATCTATTACCCGTTGTTGGCGCTGGGGGTCGAGCAGTCGAAGAACGGAACCTTGCCGCCGATTTCGGTTTGGCTAGGGAACGTGGTGCTGGGCTTGATGGGGCTGTTCATCCTGCGGCGCGTGATTCGGTACTAAAGTGTCGCTGCTGGCGCAAGAGCATCGTTCGACGATCACGACACGCACCGGCACATTGCGCCGCGACGTGCCGGTGAATGCCGTTCAGGCGACCGAGACAAAGCCGGCCTCTTCGACCGAACGATTTGCCGTATGGGCGACGTGGGCGCTGTTGGCCCTGGGCGTGGTCGTCCGATTGGTGCGGTATCTGCTTCGCTTTCCCTTGTGGGGCGATGAATACCTGCTGGCCGAGAACTTTCTGACGCGCGACGCGGCCGACTTCTTGCGACCGTTGGACAATGGCCAGATGGCGCCACTGGGCTACCTGTGGCTGACGTGGGGCTCGACCTGGCTGTTCGGTGTGAATGAATGGGCGCTGCGGTTGCCGGCGCTGGTGGCCGGAGTGGCCAGCTTGTTCACCATGCGCCAATTCGCGGTGCGCGTGTTGCCGCCTCTGGCGGCGGCATTTGCCGTTGGGCTACTGGCAGTGGCGTACTATCCGATTCGCCATGCGGTCGAGATGAAGCCCTATGCGCTCGACCTGTGCTGGTCGGCGGTGTTGCTGTGGCTGGCCGTCGCGTGGTGGCAGCGGCCGACCGAGCGCCGCTGGCTGTGGGCCTTGGCCCTGGTTGCGCCAGTGGCGATTGCGACTTCGTTCCCAGCAGTGTTTGTTTGCGGCGCGGTCAGCCTGCTTCTGTTGGCCGGTCTGGTGCAACGTCGCCAGTGGCGCGACGTGTTGCCGATGGCGGCTTATGCCGTGGCGATGCTTGGCACGTTTAGTGTGATTTACAAGTTGTCGACCGCGGCACAGAACGACCGTGTGGGAGACGCCATGCGGGTGATGTGGGGCTACAGCTTTCCGCCACCGCTCAGCGAACCACTGAACTGGCTCGAATGGATGCTCAGCACGCACACGGGCAAGATGTTTGCCTATCCGTTTGGCGATCACAACTTCGGCAGCTCGCTGACGACGCTGTTGGCCATTGCTGGTGTGGTGACTAGTTGGCGGGACAGGCAGCGTTGGCTCGTGGGGTTTTGTCTGGCGACGTTCGGCCTGGGCTATGTGGCCGCGGCGCTGCATAAGTACCCGTACGGCAACAACGAGCGGATCGTGCAATATCTGGGGCCATGGATTTGCCTGTTGGCCGGCACGGGGCTGGCGGCGCTGGTCGAGCGATTGCCGACGCTCGCGTCGAGCAGGGCGCGCTGGATCGCGGCGGGCGTCCTAGCGGTGTGTGGCACGGGGATCATCGTGCGCGACGTGTCACGCCCGTACAGCGATTGGCGCGACTGGCAACATCGGGGCTTTGCCCGCTGGTTTTGGAATCAGCCGGCCGGCGCGGGGCCGCTGGTCTGTGCCTCGACCGACCTGGGCTACGAGCTGTTTCCCGGCGTTGGTCACCCGATCTACAAGGTCAGCCAGCGGATTCATTCGCCGGCGCATCGCACGCCAACTACGGGGCAGGGAATTAAGCGATTGCCAGTGGGCGGGCCGGTGCGTGTGGTCGTCTATCGCCAGTCGCACGACGCGCTGCGGCTGGATCGTTGGTTCGCCTGGATGACGGCCATGAGCGCCCACTGGCAACTGTCAGGTTACGAAGAACACCGCGGGGCGCTGTTGGAGTACGAAACGCCCAGCAACTTGTACGGCATCTACGGCATTTACCACTTCACGCCTCGGCCGGCGACCGCCGCAAAGACGAGCGACGTCCGTTGAGGAATTTGGGATTTAGCGACGCATCGAGTTGAAACTCGCACAGGACCGGTTTTATGCCAAGCTTTCAAACACCGGATCGTTCGCCGGGTAGCGCGCCATTGGCCAATCGCCGCCGCCAGCGCGACGACGCGCCGACCGACGCGGCCGAAAAGAAGAAGGCTCATGCGGCTGAGCTGCACCGCTGGGTAGCGCGGGCCACGTGGTGTGTGCTGGCCGTGGGCGTGGCCGCGCGGCTGGTCAGGTTTCTGCTGCGGTTTCCTTTGTGGGGCGATGAATTGATGTTGGCCGAGAATCTGGTCACGCGCGACGTGGCCGGGTTGATCGCGCCGCTGGATCATGGTCAGGTCGCGCCGTTGGGCTATTTGTGGGCCGAGTGGGGGCTGACGCGACTGCTGGGATTTAATGAATGGACGCTGCGGGCCGTGGCCCTGGTGGCGAGCGTGGCCGGCTTGTTCGTCGTGCGGCGACTGGCAGTGCGCTGGTTGTCTTCGTGGGGAGCGTTGGTCGCGGTCGGGTGTTTGGCGATCGGCTACTTTCCGATCCGGCACGCCGCAGAAGTGAAACCTTACTCGCTCGATTTGCTCTGCACCGCAGTGACGCTGGCGCTGGCGACCCGCTGGTTCATCGACCGGGACCGGAACGTGTGGCTGTGGGCGTTGGCGGCCTGGACCCCCTTGGCGGTCCTCTGTTCGTTCCCGACGGTGTTTGTTACCGCCGCGGCGGGGGTGGCGGCGCTCGGCGTGGCGCTGGTGCAAAAGCGCTGGAAGGCGGTCGCGGCGATTGCCGTTTGGGGCCTGATCGCGATCGCCTCGTTTGGCGCGGTCTATTATGTTTCGACCTCGGCGCAAAGTGCGACCTACCTGGAACAGATGCGCGGTCACTGGCGCGACAGCTTCCCGCCATCGCCGCTCAGCCACCCGTGGCTCTGGTGTCAGTGGATGCTCAACGCCGTGAGCGGCGAAGTCTTTGCTTATCCGTTCGGTTCGGACCATGGCGGCAGCACGCTGACCGTGGTGCTAATGGCCCTGGGCGTCTGGGCCGTGTGGCGCAAGGGGGAGCGTTGGTTCCTCGGAATGACCGTGAGCGTGTTCGGGCTGGCTTACACGGCGGCCTGGCTACAGCGTTACCCGCTGGCTGGCACGGAACGGATGACACAATACCTGGGGCCGATCATTTGTCTGTTGGCTGGCGCGGGGGGCGGCTGGCTGCTCGAGCGCTTCAAGCCGAGGCTGCGGAAGCGCGCGGGCTTGGTGCTGACCGGAGTGCTGGTGACGGCGGGCTGTGGGTTGATGGTTCGCGACATCGTACACCCGTACAAGTTCCCGCGCGACTGGGACCATCAGGGGTTTGCCCGTTGGTTCTGGACGCAAGACACGGCTGAAGGCGAGTTGTATTGCGCCGATCGCGACCTGGGCTTCAACTTCTACCCCACGGCGGATCGTTCGGAGTACTTCTGCAACCAGCAGATTTACTCGCGCCGGCACGCGGCCGGTCAAAAGCCGGCGGGCGTCGACGCATTGCCGGGGGACAAGCCGATTCGGGTCGTCGTCTACAGCCATCATGTCGACCAGCCGGACAAGCAACATTGGCAGCAATGGCTAGCCGCGATGAACAAGAAGTACAAGCTGGCCCGGCGGGACGAGCACCGCGTGCTGGCCGAAGTCTATGGCGGCACGCCGTTATATGGATTGTACGGCGTGTATCAGTTCGTCCCGAAGCCGGCAGCTAATGTCAGCAGCCGGCCCGCCGCCCCGCGACGCTAGTGAGCGCCTGATGAGTCCAGTCGACGTGCAACCTCGACCTGTGAAGCGCGAGCGATCGCGCGACGTGCGCCGGCAACGCGCACCGTCGCCAACCGTACCCGCCGCCAGCGTTGAGTCGGCTGTCGACCTGGCGCGATTTGCCTCGCGCGCGACCTGGCTGCTAATCGCGCTGGGAGTCACGGTGCGACTGGCGCGGCTGTTGCTTCGCTTTCCGTTGTGGCTCGATGAATGGTTGCTGGCCGAGAACTTTGTCACACGAGACTTTCTTGGGCTGCTCGAACCATTGGATCATCAGCAAGTCGCGCCGATTGGCTATCTGTGGACTGAGTGGGGGCTGACGCGGTTATTGGGCTTCAATGAGTGGTCGCTGCGCATCACGTCGTTCGTGGCCAGCGTGGCTGGCTTGTTCGCCATGCGTGCGTTGGCCGTGCGTTGGCTACAACCTGTGGGGGCCATGATCGCCGTGGGTTTTGTGGCGAGCGGCTACTTTCCGATTCGCCACGCGGTGGAGGTGAAACCTTACGCGGGCGATCTGGCCTGTGCGGCGGTGTTGTTGTGGCTGGTTTCGCGCTGGCTGGCCGAACCCGCGCGGACGCGGCGCTTGTGGCCGCTGGTCGTTGTAGCGCCGGTGACGCTGTTCATGTCGCTGCCAGCGGTGTTTGTGGTCGCTGCGGTGTGGGGTGTGGTGGGGTTGCGAGCGCTGGCCGAGCGCCGATTTCAGGCGCTGTTTCCCTTGGGCATGGCAGCCGTCACTTCCGGAGCTGCATTCGCGACGATCTATCGGATTTCGACCGCAGTGCAAAGCGATCAGCATCTGGCTCCGATGCGCGATTATTGGCAAGCGGCGTTTCCGCCGGCGCTGGGGGGCGATCCGATTGGCTGGTGCCAATGGTTCGTCATGGCGCACACTGGCGAGATGTTCGCTTATCCGATTGGCGACGACAACTTTGGCAGCGTGCTGAGCGTGGCGCTGGTGATCGTGGGCGTAGTCGCACTGTGGCGCGGCGGTGGGCGGTGGTTGCTGGCCGTGGCCGGGTTGCTGTTCGGCCTGGCCTATGTGGCGGCGTGGCTCGAGCGCTATCCCTATGCCGGTACCGAGCGGATGACACAATACTTGGGGCCGATCATTTGTGTGCTGGCCGGAGCAGGGGGGGCGGCGCTCCTGGAACGGTTTAAGCCGGCGCCCCGATACCGTGTGGCACTGGTGACGACGTGCCTGTTGGCCGCGGCAGGAACGGGGTTGTTGGCGCGCGATCTGGCGCGGCCTTACAAGTGCAACTACGATTGGCGGCACCAGGGGTTTGCCCGCTGGTTCTGGAACCAGGACACGGCGGCCGGCACGTTGTACTGTGTGGAGCGAGACCTGGGGCTACAGCTTTACCCTGGCGCGGATCATTCCGAGTATCACAGCAATCAGCAGATTTATTCGCCACGTCGACGCGAGCTGGGTGAAGGCACGACCATCGACAAGTTGCCAGGCGATCAACCAGTGCGCGTGGTTGTCTACAACCACGAGAAAGACGCATTAGACCCGGCGCGGTGGCAAGCCTGGATGGGCGCGATGTCCGAGCGGTTCGATCTGGCCGGCCGCGACGAGCACCGAATTCTCATCGAACAATACTCCGATGGGCCGTTCATCGGCGTCTATACTGTCTATCGGTTCACGCCGAAGGGAACCGGCGGGCAAGAATGACCAATGACCAAGTGCCAATGACCAATGGTCCCTGGCACGCCCAGTCAATTGGTCATTGGTACTTGGTCATTGCGGCTTAAGCGCGAAGCGTCTATTCCGCTCCGCGTTTCTTTGCGGCCGGCTTGGTGGTCTTGGCCGAGCTGGTCAGCTTCCAAGCCGTGATCCACTCGGTTCCTTGCCGCTTCAGGCCGAAGTCCTTGACCAGGTGCTTGTCCAGATCAGCCAGGTGGCCCGCGCCGTAGAAGATGCCCAGGTTCCGCTGGCCGGCGTCGATCTGCTCGCCGAGCACCTTGAGCGCCTTTTGATTCCGATCGGTGATGATGGCCGAGCCGTTGGGGCCTTCCAGGGCGTCGAGATGCCCTTCGAGCATCTCAAACTGCTCGGCCATGGCGCGCTTGAGGGCCAGCGATCGATTGCTGTCAAAGAAGGCCATCAGGAGCTTCATTTCGCTGCCATTGTTGGCCTGGGTGCCTTGCATGGCGATCCCTTGACCCATCATCCGGAACATCATCGTCCAGATCGACTCGTTCCGGTCGGCCATTGCCTTGTCGAACTCGGCCGGCGACATGTCGGCATGGACGAAGTTCGGCCGCTTGTAATCGATCAGGTCGAGCTGATGTTCCAGTTCAAGCACGTCTTTCATGCCGTGCTGCATCATGCCGATCGGATGGTTGCTCTTCTTGCCAGTCTGGGGAACCTTCTTCTCGGGCGAAGCGACCAACTCGTACAGCAGCGCGCCGTACTTGGTGAAACGCTTGTTCAGCTCGTCGTAATACGAATGATCGCCGACGTGAACCGCGCCGATCAGATCGACCGTCAACTTGGGATCCTTCTCGCTGGTGTAGTGGACCACCGAGGTCTGTAGGGCGATCGGCCGCTTCTTGTCATCGCGGAGCACACGAATGTACGGGTCCGACTTGCTGGCAGCCTCGGCCTTGTCGGCGGCGGCCTTCGCGGGGGGCGCTTTAACCTGGGCCCAGGCCGTCGACGCCAGACTGAGCATGGCGACGAACATCGCGACCAGGCAAAGTAAGACGCTTTGCAACCAGCGCACGGTGGGACGGGCAACAGACATGGTCGACCTCATCAACTGGAAAGGGCAGGTCGCGCGGTGGCGGACGTCTGCTTTACCAACGCACTAGAGCAATTCTCGGAAGCATGTACCGTCTGCTCGCCCAAGCCGGCGGCTCTGCCGCCGATCGCGGTGGCAAAGCCACCGGCTTGGTAGACTCGCACGCTACCATGAATCGAGAATCGCTCTCAGTACGTGCAAGTATACGCCGCGACGGCGGATGAACCTACTGGGCCATGGCACGGCCGCGCCGAACTAGGCGTTTTCACGGGGATTGTCATGTCCCGGGTTCGCGGTTACCAGCCCGGTCTGGACCGCCAGCCAGAACAACCCGCCAACGACCAACACGGTGAGCAGCCCCGATATGCCGACCAGGTTGGGATGTAAGGGGCAGTTCTTCCACGACCATTCCGTGCTCGGGGGGCTCGAACGCGCCATGATCCCCCACAGCAGAACTGGCAAGCTGGACACGATCGCGATCAACGCCCCCCAACTGGGAATGGCCGGCATCAGCCATGCCAGCAAGAACAGACCGAACAAGCCCGCTCCGGCCACGCCAGCATATTGCCACCAGATGTCCAGCAACGTGCGCGAGCCATCGCTGCCATGCGAGCCGTAAATGGTCGCCGCCAAGAGTGTGGCCGCGCCACCGAGCCCGGCCGTGAACAAGCGGAGGGTGATGATTTCGGGGATCACCGGCCCACGGCGACGAAACCGGCGGACCAGATCGACCAGCACGATCATCGACATCGAGTTCAAGCAAGAATCGACCGTGCTCATGGCCGCGGCCAGGATGCCGGCAATCACCAAGCCGCGCGCCAACGGTGGCAGTTCGTGCTTGATGAAATAGGGAAACACCTGGTCGGCCGCGGTGTCGAGTGGCAGTTGCTGGGGCGTCACGATTAGCGCCAGGCCCGACGGTTCGACGTCGGCGGCCAACAGCGCGTGCGGAGCCGGCGCGTGATAATAGACGTGCAGACCCGTGCCGATCAGGCAAAAGATCGCCGAGATGGGGAGATAGCTGAGGGCGCCAATCCAGATGCTCTTGCGCGCTTCGTGCGCGTCGGCGGCGCAGAGCATGCGCTGCACGTAGTTCTGATCGGTCCCGTAATTCCGCATGTTTTCCGAGATGCCATACAGGAAAACAATCCAGAACGTCGAGTGGGCCAGATCGGTCGGGTCGTACGAACCCAGCGAGAAACTACCGGCGGGGATGCGCTGCCAGAATTGTTCGACACCGCCGGGGTGCGCCGACACCATCGCCCAAAGACACCAGGCGGCGCCAATCGTCAGAACGAACACCTGGGCCACATCGGTCCAGATGACCGCTTTGATGCCACCCATCACGTCATAAACAATGACGACCAGGCTGATGGCCACCAGCGTGTTGACCACGCCCCAGCCCAGCAACGGCTCTACGGCTAGCGCCACCAGTAATAGCACCATCGCCACGCGCAGCAGTTGCAATGCCAGAAAGGAAAAAGCCGCGTAGCCGCGCGCCCAATAGCCGAACCGCTGCTCGAGCAGCTCGTACGCGGACAGATGGACCTTGCCGCGGTAGAGCGGGATAAAGCAGAAGACGGCCACGACGGCCGCCACCGGCAAGGCCATGCCAAAGACATAGGCGTTCCAATTGCCGTCCTTATATACCCGGGCCGGCACGGCCAGGAACGTGATGCTGCTGAGAAAGGTACCCAGCACGGACATGCCGATCACCCAGCCGCGCATCTGCCGATTGCCGACCGTGTAGCCCTCGACGTCCCGGCTGCCGTCGGTGACGCACCAGCCAATGATGAGCATGGCCGCCAAATAGATGATGACGATCCAGACGTCGAGTTGGCTGAGGAAGTCAGGCATTGGCTAATCGTAAGAGGTCTGGCTTGGTGAAAACGGCGAGCGGCTAGTATTCCCATGTTTAGTGGCCCGGGCAATAACTAGTGGGAACCATCGCTGCTAGCAGTTAATACTCGGTATCGCGGAATTCTCGGCGATTAGGTGGATTGGGAAGAATCGGATTTGGCAGAAGATCGACAGACCTCGCAAATCGGGGGAACTGCCAATGATCTAACGCCTTGCTGGCATCGAGAATAACTGACGCAAACCACCTAGATTGTTGCCGCCGAACCATTACGGCGTCGGACAACCGCTATTTCCGTCAAGATTTACCAGACTTACTCAACTCTCATGCGCGGCACTTCCGATATTACCGGCACGAACACCGCCACCGGCGCTCGATGTGAGCGCCGAGGCGCCATGTCATGTTCAAGCTTAGGTAGACACAGATGTCGTGCCACCGCTGGAATTCATGGTTGCTTGCCTTGGGTGCGCAGTTGCTGTTGATCTCGACAGCCGCCGCTCAAGTGCCCCCCTTCGCGCTGAGCAACGAGCAGGGGGAACCGGGCGTCCTAGACGCCTCGATGTTCCGCCAGCCGGACTACAGCACCTATGGTGGCCCTGAAGGCATGCCCACGGGTTATTTTGGCTCGGTCGAAGCGTTGGTTTGGTCGACGTCGAACCCCAAGGTGCAGGAAGTCGGTATCGAAGGGGGCCAGCGATATGTCTACGTGGGGAACTCGACCCCGTTGAACTATGTTTCGACCGGTGCCACAACGGGTCAGGTATTACCCGGCACCTATGTGTCGGCCCCGGGGGCCAGCGGCCAATATACCGGCCCACAAGCGACAGGTGGCGCCAACGGCTATGCCCTGCAAACCAACTCGAATGACACTAGCTGGATCAAAGCCGGCATGTACGGCGGCTATCGCTTTGACTGGGGGTACATGGGCGAGAATGGCCACGGCTGGTTGTTCAGCGCGTTTCAGATGAGCGACAACACTCAGACCGCGCAATTTCAGAATGTATCCATGGTCTTTGGCGATCCCGGCACCACGGTCTACAACGCCTACTCAGGTTCGTCGATCACGGGTCTCAATACGGCCGGGACGACACCGACTTATACTGAATTCGCGCCCCAGGCCATTACCAACTTTCCGTTGCTAAACGGTTTTGTCAGTTATGTTCGCGCCACGACCACCGGTGGGACGACGACGATTTCAACCAATGGTTTCCCCGCTGACTTGAACGGCAATAACCTTTACGGCAATGCCGGTCGCGACCTGGGCACCACGCCCAGCGGTACCACTTACAACCCACCGCTCAACGGCATTCCGGACCCCGAAGGCGGCGCCCCGACGCAAACCATCTCGCCGGGTATGCCCTACAACGGCATCACCCAGCCGGTCGACTACGGCGATGCCGTGCCGCTGCCGCTGTTGTTCAGCAACGTGCAATACACCTCGAAGACGTCGACTTGGGGCATTGAAGCGAATCGCGTTCTCCGCGCCTCGGAATACGACCGCGTCGGCGGGATTTGGGAGGTATTCGGCGGTGTCCGCTACTTGTCGTTTACCGATACGTTCCTGGTCAACGCCACGGGCGGCATCCTCGACGCTAGCTACTGGAACACCGTCGCGTACAACCGGCTGGTTGGCCCGCAGATCGGTCTCCGCTGGAGCAAGCGGCGCGATCGACTGGCGTTTTCGGCCGAAGGTCGGGCCGTGGCCGCCGCCAACTTCCTGACCGCGCGTCAAGACGGCATGATCGGCAGCAACTTGACCCAGACGCAGCCGAGCCCGACGTTGGCTTATACACAGGTAACTAACCCGGTGACGGGCGCTGTCACGACGTATGTGACGCAACAACCCAACAACCCTGGCGGCAACACGCCCGCATACAGGTTGAACCAGCCGCTGAACCTGGACCCGACGACGTTCAACAGCCAGGTCAACTGGGTGAACTTCAGCCCGATGGCGGAAATCCGAGCCAAGGTCAGCTACCAGGTGTTTCGCTCGGTGTCGGTCAACGCTGGTTGGACCGGCATCTGGATCGACCAAGTGGGGCGTGCCTCGAACATGATGAATTGGACGTTGCCCAACTTCGGAATCTTGGGCGACCGAAACCACGGACACGTGTTTCTCAACGGTCTGACCGTCGGTTTGGAAATCAATCGGTAACGAACGTCGCCGCATGATGGCGCCGCGCGTTGGCGCGCGAAACGCCGGCACCGCGAGTTGGCGCGAAAACGGCACTGTTGGCCGCAATTGATGCGCGGCTCAACATTAAGAATCGCAAATAAGCCGAGCGCCCCGCCGCGCGAACTGGCGGCGATTGAGAGACCCGTGGTGGAACGAGCCCTAGGCTTTGACCTTGGCGCCGTGCTTCTGGAGTTTGCGCAGCTCGGCCAGTTCGGTGCTCAGCCGATGACGCAACGGACTTTCCGGGCGCAGCTCATCAACCAGCGACTCGGCCTTGTCCAGCATGTCGGCAGTGATTGGCGGATTGGCAAAAAGTTTCCGCCAGCTCTTCGAGACTTCTTGTTCGGTTAGCAAACAGCACCCCCGGTACAAGCATCTTCGTTGCTTATCGTGGTCCAAGCAGATATTCTACGCCTCTCGGGCGTCGAGGCAAGCGGCTCGGACGGGGAGCCGTCCTGAACAGGTTCCCTAGGCCAAGCGGCTTCCACAAGACGCCGATCGAATCGACTGTAGCGCCGTTGCCGTCCCGCCAAGTTCTGAACCAGGGCAAACTTCGGTCGGCGGACGCCGGCAGCCGATAACGAACAGGGGGACTGGTCAAACGACGACCGGCAGCCCCCCCGGCGACGCCTGACGTACCACCCGCAAACCTTGACTGCTTTCACCAGGTTCTTGTGTCGTCAACAGTAACGGTTCATCGGGTGGTCACGCGAGCGCAGCGGGATGCCTTTTTGACGCTCCCCTGGCGCATCTACGCCCATGACCCGGTCTGGGTGCCGCCGCTGCTGCTCGAACGGCGCCAATTCATCGATCCACGCCAGCAGCCGTTCTATCGCCACGGTGTCGCCACGCTTTTATTGGCCGAACAGAACGGCGAGGCCGTCGGGCGAATGCTCGTCAGCGATGACCCGCGCTACAACGAAGCCCACGGTTCGAACGTCGGCTGCTTCGGCATGTTCGAGTCGATCGACGATCCGCGCGTGGCGCATGCCTTGCTCGACGCCGGCGCCGAGTGGTTACGCGCGCGAGGGCGCAACGAGATCATGGGGCCGATCGATCTTTCGACAAACAATCCCGCGGGACTGCTGATCGATGGCTTCGACACGCCGCCGCGATTGATGATGAATCACAATCCGCCGTACTACCGCGGGTTGCTCGAATCGTGGGGACTGAGCAAGGCCAAGGATCTGTACGCCTTTTGGTTCGAGGACTCCACCGATCTGGCCGGACGTTGGCACGCGCGCGCCGAGCGGTTGCGCAAGCGGCTGGGGCTGACCATTCGACCCATGCGGCGCAGCGACGAGTCGGCCGATGTGCTCCGCTGCAAGGCGATCTACAACAGCGCCTGGGAACACAACTGGGGCTTTGTGCAGATGACCGATGCCGAGTTCAAGCACCTTGCCGACCAGTTGCACCAGTTGACGTCGCCCGAGTTCATTCTGCTGGCCGAGATCGGCGATCGAGCCGTCGGCATGTCAGTCTTGGTCCCGGATATGAACGAGGCCATCCGGCCACTCAATGGCCGGCTGTTCAATTGGGGGCTGCCGATCGGGCTGTGGAAGTTCAAGCGGAACCTGCAGCGCGTCAAGCATTGTCGGCTGCTGGTGCTGGGGGTGCTGGCCGAGTACCGCCGTCGCGGGATTGCCGAGTTGCTGATCCTGGAAACCCTGCGCGTGGGAAACGAGATCGGTCATTTCGTCGGCGCCGAGCTGGGCTGGACGCTCGAAGACAACGACGCCGTGAACCACGCCATCGAAGCCGCCGGCGCACGACGCTATAAGACGTACCGCATCTTCGCCAAGCCGATCTGACGAGGTGGATTAGCCACGGAGGCACAGAGGCACACGGAGATTTGCACGGAGAGAGCAAATACAAAGAGGGCAGGAGAGAAGGGAACGCAGCAGGAAAGAGAACGTAGTGCGCAACAAGGCCGAATGCAGGTCGTCTTTCCCTAGCCCCTAGCCTCTCGTCCCTAGCCCCTGCTTCCTCACGCCGCTGGCGTGGCCAGGTAGCTGGGGTCGATCTTCCGCAATTCTTCGACCATGGCGTCGATGGTGTACTTGATCTGCTCGGGCGTGTGCAGCGAAGTAATGAAGAATCGCAGCCGGGCCGCCTTTTCTTCCACGGCCGGGTAAAGAATTGGCTGGACGTTCACGCCACGACGCCCCATTGCCTTGGACAACTGCAGACAGTGGAACGAATTGCCCAGGATGATCGGCACCACGGCTGAATCCTTGCTCAGACCCGTGTTGAGTCCGGCCTTCTTGGCCAGCGACAGAAACAGCCGGGCGTTTTCGTGCAAGCGGGCAACGCGCTGCGGCTCGGCTTCGAGCAAGCGGATCGACGCCAAGGCGGCCGCCGCGTTCGACGGCGAGATGCCCACGCTGTAGACGAACCCCGGCGCGGTGTACTTCAGGTATTCGATCACTGCCTTGCAGCCGGCGATATAGCCGCCGCAACTGCCGAATGACTTGCTCAGCGTTCCCATCCAGAGGTCCACATCCGACGGCTTGACGCGGAAGTACTCGCCCACGCCTCGGCCGTGCGGGCCCAACGCGCCGATCGAGTGCGCTTCGTCGACCAGCAGAAACGCCTTGTGCCGATTCTTGACGTCGATAAAGCGGGGCAGATCGGTGATGTCGCCGTCCATGCTGTAGACGCCCTCGACGGCGATCAACACGCGCCGATACTCGCCGCGCAAATCGGTCAGCAACTGATCGACAGCCGCCCAATCGTTATGTGGGAACGGCCGGCGGCGCGCGCCCGACAGGATGCACCCTTGCACAATGCTATTGTGAGCCAGCGAGTCGTGCAGAATCAGGTCGCCCGGGCCGAACAGGTGCCCGATCGTGGTTTCGTTGGTCGAGTGGCCGCCGACGTAGACAATGGAGTCTTCGGCGCCGATGAAATCGGCGATGGCCCGTTCCAACTGGCGGTGAATGATTTTTTCGCCCGAGACCAGCCGGCTGGCCGAGACGCTGGTGCCGTATTGATCGATGGCCGCCTTGGCCGCCGCCGTCACCTTCGGGTCGCCCGAGGTGCCCACGTAGTTGTAGCTCGAGAAGTTGATCAGCTCGCGACCGCCGATCATCGTCGTGTCGTTGGTGACCCGCTCGTGGATGTTGAAGTACGGATTCCCCAGCCCGGTGTTTTCGAGCATCTCCAAATTCTGCTTCAGCTTGACGTACTCGGGGTACTGGTCAAAGCGGAAATACTCGGGCGGAATCTGCGGCCCGACATCCGCGGTCTGGGCCTTGGCCGACGGGCCCAGAAAGGTTTCGACGGCGTCGACCACATCGCGGCAGGTTTCGAGCTGCTGGGGCACCTCTTCGGGGAAGCGGCCGCCAAAGCGCTCTTCGAGCGCCGCCAGAATCTCCATCCGCTCCAGCGAATCGAGCCCCAACTCGGTGATGTTCGTGTCGAGCGACAGGTCGCGGGCTCGTTCCTTGGCGATCCGCTGGACTTCTTCCAGCACCTGGTCGGCGGTCGTCCGGCGCCGCGCGGGGCGAGTGACACCGTTGATCGCCGTGGCGCCGGCATCTTCTCCCTCGGTCGCGCCGAAGAAGATCGATTGGCCGGTTCGCTCGCTAGACAGCCCCGAACCGTGTCCGGTCGCGCCGGCGGCGTCGGTGTCGGCCAGCTTGGGCGCAACGGTCGTCGCCCCGTCGTCACCGGTATTCCAGCCGGCAATCACTTGCAGGCTATTGTCCAGGAACGCGCGCCGGCAAGCGTGGCGCTGGATCTTGCCGCTCGATGTCTTGGGAATCGAGCTGGGCTTGATCAATCGGATGGCGTGAACCGGCAACTCGTGCTCGCGCGAAATGTCGCGAACCATTGCCGCGATCGCCGCCTCGGCGTCTTCCTTGGCGCCGCGCTCCATTTCAGCCACCACCACCAGGTGGGGCTCGTCGGCAATATCGACCGCGAAGGCCGCGCTCGCGCCGGGTCGGAGCGCCGCGTGGCTTTTCTCGGCGGTCAGCTCGATATCGTGCGGGTAATGGTTCAGCCCGCGGATGATGATCAGGTCTTTGAGTCGCGCGGCAATGAACAGTTCCGAGCCGTGGAAGAAGCCCAAGTCTCCCGTGCGCAAGAACGGCCCGTCGTTCGTGTCGGCCAGCCGGGCTTGGAAGTAGTGCTTCGTTTCTTCCTCGCGACGCCAGTAGCCTTGCGCAATGCAGGGGCCCGAGACCCAAATCTCGCCGACCTCATTCGCCTCGCAGCGGAGCGACGTTTCGGGATTGACGATCACGATCCGCTCGTTGGGCAGCACCTGGCCGGCGCCGACCAGACCGCGCGCGACCGGCGACGATTGCGGCACGCTGACCACTTCGCGGTTCTCGAGCGCCTTGGAGTCGTAGCTGCGCACCACGGGGGGCTCGCTGCGGAGTCCGCCCGAGACCAGCAACGTGGCCTCGGCCAGCCCGTAGCAGGGATAAAACGCTTCGCGACGGAAGCCACAGGGCTCGAACGCTTCGACAAAGCGGTTGATCGTCTCGGCCCGCACCGGTTCGGCCCCCGAAAAGGCCAACGTCCAATTGCTCAGATCGAGCTTGGCGCGCTGCTCGGGCGTGATCTTGCGCACGCAGAGATCGTAGGCAAAGTTTGGCCCGCCGCTGACGTTGGCCCGATGGCGCGAGATCGCCTGCAGCCAGCGGAAGGGCCGCTGCAGGAACGACATCGGCGACATGATCACATTGGGCCGGCCCATGAAGAGCGGCTGCAAGACACCGCCGACCAGGCCCATGTCGTGGTAGCTCGGCAGCCAGAACACCGAGAACGTCGAGCGGGTGATCTCGAACGCATGCGCGATCAAGATGCAATTCTGAATCAGGTTTCGGTGCGAAAGCACCACGCCTTTGGGGGTGCCGGTCGAACCCGAGGTGTATTGCAGGAACGCGATCGAGTCCGCGTTGATGGCCGGCGGCGTCCATTGGCTGGCCAACTCGTCGGGCACCCGATCCGACGACAACCAGTGCAGCTTCTTCAGGTCGGGCGACAGTTCCAACAGCGGCTGAATCCGCTCCCAGACAGCGTGCGTCGTCAACGCCACCGCCGCTTCGCAGTCGGCCGCGATGGCGTCGATGCGATCCATCTTGCGGTTCAGCCGCGGCGGATAGGCCGGCACGGCGATCACGCCCGCGTACAGACAGCCGAAAAAGCTGATGATGAAGTCGAGGCCCGAGGGGAACAACAACAGGGCTCGCTGTCCGGCCAGGTTGTTCTGCTGGAGCCAGGCGGCGACCGCGCGGGCGCGGCGGTCCAACTCGCCAAACGTCAGATGCTGCTCGTCGAATTCGCCGTCAACCAGATACTTCAGGCAGTTGTCAGCGCCCATCATGGCGCCGCGCTGCACCAACACCTCGACGAGCGTTTGGGCTCCGAACACGGTGGAAGTGTGTGTATCGTGTGGCACGGTGGTCGACGCTCCTGACGATCGCGTGGCCGGCAAGCGCTCAACCCAGCGAGCAATTCGCTGGCGGAGTCGCGGCGGGAATGGCGATGTTACAAACCAACGGGACAGGCGCGGGGGAACGCGGTATCAAAGTGTCTCGCCTCGCCGTCCGACCTGCGATATCTCTTGCACGACACGTCGTGGCGATCTCAATCACCAGCGACGCAACGTGCCATGATTCATGGTTCAATGCGCTGCTCGTCAGCTTTCGGCACCGACCGCGTTGACGGCGGAAAAAAATAGCCGCTACGACGAAGAACTCGTCTCGGCGACAACGATTTTGCATAGTTCATCCAGACTCGTTAACTTAACAACAACAAGTCTCGATTTCAATGTTCTAGCCCCGGTATCCCATGTCGAGCGACAGGCGGCCCTCGACTTTCATCGGACGCCTGAACCATTAGCGCCGTTTGAAGTTCGAGCGGTTGAAAAATCGTCAGTATCCTTTCCACTGTCCGTCCGTTTGTAGCAAGTACGGAAAGTTTTCACGCCGTCCCCCCGGCCGGGCCACGCACGACAACCCTCCAGGGTTTGTCGTGACGCCCGCCGGTCGTCCCTGGTCGACTCACCTTCATCGCTCACCCAAGCCTGTATTCATTATGCCTACCGCACCCTTGAAGTTGTTGGTTCTTGGCGCTCATCCTGACGACGCGGAACTGTGCGCCGGCGGGCTGATCAATCGGTATCGCGCCGCCGGACACACCGTGAAGATGATCTCAGTCACGTGCGGCGACATCGGACATCATGAAATGTCCGGGCCGCCGCTGGCCGCTCGACGTCGACAAGAGGCCGCCGCCAGCGCCGCGGTTTGCGGCGCGGAGAGCGCCGTGTGGAACCATCCCGACGCGCACCTGCTGCCGACGTTGGAGCTGCGCTGGCAGATCATTCGCGAGATTCGCACCTTCGCTCCCGACCTGGTGCTGACGCATCGCACGAACGACTATCATCCCGATCATCGCGCCGTGGGGCAAGCCGTGCAGGATGCGTCGTATCTGGTCACGGTGCCGAACGTGGTTCGCGAGACGCCGATCCTGAAGCGCGATCCCGTGGTGGCGTTTCTGCCCGACCGGTTCACGCGGCCAAACGTGTTGCGCGCCGATGTGATCGTCGACATCACGCCGCAGGTCGAAAAGATCGTCGACATGCTTTGCTGTCACGTGTCGCAGGTGTTCGAGTGGCTGCCGTTCAACCAGGGAATTCAGGACCAGTTGCCGCCTGACGCCGCCGGTCGGCGCGCGTGGCTGCGCGGCTGGTTCCTGAACTATGTGCGCCCACGGGCCGAGCGTTATCGCGAGGCGCTGGTGGCTCAATACGGGCCAGCGCGCGGCAAAATGATCGAAGCCTGCGAGATGTTCGAGATCAGCGAATACGCGACGCAACTCGACGCCGCGGCCCGCGAACGCTTGTTCGGCCCGAGCATCGTCGGGTGAGCGAGAAGCAGCTTCACCGCGACGTTTCGGGTGCCATGCTCAAACTTCTTGTTGGAGCATGTGAAGCGTCACGCGGCATGCTCAAGCCTTGGGGGGGCTTGGGCATGGCACCCGTTGAAGTGGCGGCCGGTGGCGTGTGGTCTTAGAGTCGCAGCTCGCCGCCGGTGCGCTGGCGCAGGGTCTCGATCAGGGCCTGTAACGTCGGCACATCCAGTTCCTCGGCCCGGGTCGTCGTCTCGAAACCCTGCGCGGCCAACAACTCGTCGACCTCGGCCTTGGTCAACTGCTTGCTGAACGCGCTGTGTACGACATGCCGCAGCAACTTGCGGCGATGGAAAAACAGCGCGCGAGCGCAGTCGTGAAAGAAGTCCAAATCGACAATCTCGGCCCGCCAGTCAGGCTGATGCTCCAAGTGAATGATCGCCGAGTGGACCTTGGGGCGCGGCCAGAAGACGCTCGGCGGCAAGACCCGCACGAGTTCGACGGTGCAGAGGGCCTGGATCCAGACGCTGAGCGCGCTGTAATCCTTCGAGCACGGCTCGGCCATGATCCGATCGGCGAGTTCCTTTTGAATAGTCACGGTCATCGTGGCCGGGACGAGATCACAACTGAGCAGGTTCGACATGATCGGCGTGGCCACACTGTACGGCAGGTTGGCCACCAGCTTGAACCGCCGGCTGGGCGCCGCCTCGAGATGCCGCCGCACCGTGTCGAGCACCACGGGGTTCAAGTGATTCTTGTTCCGCAAAGCGTCGATTTGCAGCAAGTCGACGTTCGTGTGATCGATCAGCTCTTCGCTGGCCAACTGGTGCATTTGCGAATCGACTTCCACGCTGACCACGTGGGCCGCCTGGGCCGCCATCAGCGCCGTCAGCGAGCCGGTGCCAGTCCCGACTTCCAGCACCACGTCGTCCTTGGTCAACTCGGCCCGGGCCAGCAGAATGTCAAGCAGGTTCAAGTCGATCAGAAAGTTCTGACCGTAGCGCGTTTTGGGCTGGATGCCCACTTCGCGAAATCGGCGCATCAAAAAGGAAAGGGTTTGTCGACTCATGGTCCGTGCGAGCGTTCCGCTAATGTTTAAGAATTGCCGGTTCGCGGGCCCGCGACGCCCGCCGCCACGGCGGCTTGCACGTACTTGGCCAGCACGTCGGTTTCGAGATTCACTGTCCGCCCCTCGCGCCATTGCCCCAACGTCGTCTGCTCAAGCGTGTGGGGAATCAGCATCACGCTGAACTGTTCAGGCGTCACGTCGACCAGTGTCAAACTAACGCCATCCAGAGCGATCGAGCCCTTGCTAGCCAGTTGCCCGCGCAGCGCGGCTGGGTAGCTGACCCAGAACATCGACCATTCCCCTTCATCCTGCCGGCGGGCCAGGGTTCCCAGTCCATCGACGTGCCCGGTCACGAAATGCCCCCCCAGCCGGTCACCGACGGCCAGCGAACGCTCCAGGTTCACCCGATCGCCCGCGCGTATGCACCCCAGGTTGGTGCGCTGCAACGTCTCGGGCCCCAAGTCAAAGGCCAGCGTGCCGCCGCCGATTTCCACCACCGTCAGACAACAACCGTTGACCGCGATGCTGTCTCCCAGTCGGGCTTCGGCGGCAATCGGCGAGTGCGCGATCACCAGTCGTGCCCCCGGCCCCTGGGGCGCCGCTTGCTCGACCTGCGCCGTCGCTTCGACCAAACCAGTAAACATCTCGGGCGCCCCGCTTAGAACATCGGTTCTTTGTGCGGTCGCCGCTGGACGGCTTCGCGCCATAGGTAACGCACGGGCCCCGACAGGACGAAGCCCACACAGATCATCGGAATGGCGTAGCCGCGCACGACAATCACCGCCACAAAGGCAAAGATCAAACCGACCAGGTGGCCAAAGCTGCGATGCCCGCGCAACATTTGATTGACCACGTGCGGGTACGGAATCCGCGACACCATCGCCAAGGCGACGAGAATCGCGAACCAGGGGAGCAAAGTTTGTACATAGTGGTCGATCATGGCGGCCGCCTTCCAGGCGTTATCGTCGCGACGCAACGTGTAGAACAGGATGGCGAACCCAGCGATCGAGGCCGCCGCCGCCGGCGACGGCAGCCCGCTAAAGTTCAGGTGGTCGTCGTCTTCGTGCGTCTCGGCGTTGAACCGCGCCAGCCGAATCGCCGCGCAGGCCGCGTAGCTGGCGGCAATCAGCCAGACCCAATTCGAGTGTCGAAACGTGAAGTAGGGACACATTTTCACTAACAAGAACCCTGGCGCGACGCCAAACGTCACCACATCGCACAAGCTATCCAGTTGCCCGCCGAAATCGCTCGACATCTTGGTCAGTCGCGCCACGTGCCCGTCGAGCGCGTCGAACACCATGGCCAGGAAGATCAGCCAGCCGGCCAGCATGCAGTTGTGCGTGTCGTCGGTCGCGATCAGCCCACGGGCGTATTCGATCGGATCGTTGGCGTGAATGGCCATCGTGTGGGGAGTGTCGGCCGACGTGGGGCGCTCAATGCGCGCCGCCACCACGATCGAGAAGAATCCGCAAAACAGATTCCCCAGCGTGAACAGCGTCGGCAGAATCGCGACCGTACGGAGTTTGGACATGGGCGAAGTTGCTAGTTGCGAGTTGCTGGTTGCTAGTGAAATGCGAAAGAAACTATGCGCGTGTTAAATCATCAACCGACTTATGCTGGTCCTTACTAGCTGCTAGGAACTAGCAACTTCCTCGCCCCCACCGGGCCATCACGGTGCTGCCGGCCGAGACTTTTTGGCCAACTTGCACTTCAATCTGGACGTCAGGTTCCGCCGGAAAGATCAACTCGGTGCGGGAGCCTAGCTTGATCATACCGAACTTTCCGCCCCGTTCGACCACCTCGCCGCTCCGCAGGCCGCACACGATTCGCCGGGCAAACAAGCCGGCGATCTGGCGGACCACGATCCGGCGATGGGGCCGGGCCTCTTCTTCCAGCCCGATCCACAAGGCTTCGTTTTCCCAGGCGCTGGCCGGGTTCAAGGCGTTCAAAAACTTACCTGGATGATACCGCAGTCGAATCACCCGGGCGCGCACTGGCGAGCGGTTCAAATGGACGTTGAAGATCGACAGAAAGATGCCGATCCGCACCGCCGGGCCGCCAATGTATTCATCGTGATCCAGCCGGGCGACTTCGGCAACCGTTCCATCGGCCGGTGAAACCAGCAAGCCCGGCTCGGTCGGCACTTCGCGCGCGGGGTCTCGAAAGAACCACCAAACCCAGCCCAACACCACCAGCGGCCCGATCGACACCGGCCAAAAGCCCAGCGCGGCCGGCACAATGGCCCCGACCAGCAGCAAGCTGGTCATGATAATCACCTCGGCCAGTCCCCAGCGGGCCAGACCCAGGCGCTCGCGCCAGCGAAACCGGTCGTCGGCCACATCCCAATCGGCCGTGCATTGATTGCGGCAGAACTTCAAATCGCGAGTGTCGAGCAACTCGTGCGGCGCGCCCACGGCGCTGCCGCGGCGCAGCGTCGCCATTCGCGCCACGTAGCCAGGCCGGAACGACTTCAGGTACCAGCGTCGCAGCTGCCCCCACGCCAACTCGATCTGATAGCAGATGCCTCCCCCAGGCTGCACGCTGCGCAAATTGTCAGGCAGCGGCTCTGGGGAAAGCCGCAGCGGCGAGGCGATTTCACTCATCAATACATCGTATTCGCCAAATGCCAGTTTTTGAACCCTCGGGCAAGGGCGTGAAATCAACACAAAACCAGGTAGTTCGAGGTGATTACGTGATGCTGGCCGTGGTGATGGCCAAATGTTCTCCGCATTACACAGGTCAACACCGTGCTGTTTTTCCTCGTCTGACCCATAGCCAACGGGCAATTGATCCGACAGAATATCGAGCACTTTTCTTGGCAACCCCCTGCAATCAACAGCGGCCAGCACGGCGCGCGACCTCTTGTAACAGGAATATTTTCGATGAGCTCGACCATTATCGACATCCACGGACGCCAAATCCTCGACAGCCGCGGCAACCCCACGGTCGAAGTCGACGTGCGCCTGGCCGACGGCTCGTTCGGCCGCGCCGCCGTCCCCAGCGGGGCCAGCACCGGCGTCCACGAAGCCTGGGAACTGCGCGACGGTGACAAGAGCAAGTTCCTTGGCAAGGGGGTGACCAAGGCCGTGGCCAACATCAACGAAAAGCTGGCCGATGAGCTGGTCGGCTTCGACGCTCTCGAACAGCGCTTGCTCGACCAGAAGATGATCGAACTGGACGGCACGCCAAACAAGAAGAACCTGGGGGCCAACGCGCTGCTGGGCGTGTCGCTGGGCGTGTCGCGCGCCGCGGCCGAATACTGTGCGCTGCCGCTGTTTCGGTACCTGGGGGGCGTCAACGCCAACCTGTTGCCGGCGCCGATGATGAACATCATCAACGGCGGCGCCCACGCCGACAACGGAGTGGACGTGCAAGAGTTCATGATCATGCCGCTGGGCTTCGACACCTTCAGCGACGCGCTGCGGTGCGGCGTGGAAGTGTTCCACAATCTGAAGAAAGTGCTACAGAAGAAGGGCTACAAAACCGCCGTCGGCGACGAAGGTGGTTTCGCCCCGGACTTGAAGAGCGACGTCGAGGCGCTCGACACCATCGGCGAGGCGGTGGCCTCGGCCGGCTACGAGCTGGGCTCGCAGGTCTGCATCGCCCTGGACGTGGCGGCAACCGAGTTTTACGACGCCGAGAAGAAGGTCTACACCGTCGGCGGCCAGAAGATCGACTCGGCCGGCATGGTCGAGATGCTCGCCTCGTGGGCGGCCAAGTACCCGATCGTCTCGATCGAAGACGGCTGCAGCGAAGACGACTGGGACGGCTGGAAGATGCTGTCCAAGCGGCTGGGCTCTTCCACGCAACTGGTCGGCGACGACTTGTTCGTCACCAACACCGAGCGCCTGGCCCGCGGCATCAAGGAAGGCATCGGCAACAGCATTCTGATCAAGGTCAACCAGATTGGCACCTTGACCGAGACGATCGACGCTATCGAGTTGGCCCGCCGCAACGGCTACACCAGCGTCACCAGCCACCGCAGCGGCGAGACCGAAGACGCCACGATTGCCGACCTGGCCGTGGCGTTGTCGACCGGGCAGATCAAGACCGGCTCGCTGTCGCGAACCGATCGGACGGCCAAGTACAACCAATTGCTGCGGATCGAAGAGATGCTGGGCGACCAGGCCCAATACGGCGGCAAGTATTTCACCCGCCGGAAGTAATTGAGCGGTTGACGCCGTGACAGGCGGTAAGATCGGGTGCTTGCCGCTTTGGTAGGGTGCCCTGTGGGCACCAAATCATCGCGATGCGGGCCGAAAAGCTTAGCGCCAGGCGTCTCGTTCGGCCGTGCGAAAAGATGGTGCTCACAGAGCACCCTACATATGCTGGCTCGTCCAGCAGTGGGAAGTGTTTACAGCGAAGCCCACGAGATTGTCTCGTGGGCTTCGTTTCTTTTCTGGCCTTGTCGGGGCATAATTCGATTCATGAGCGTCGGTGCTTTTTTCAAGCTGGTGATGCTGATCGCGGTGGCCTTAGGGGCCATTCAGTTCTTCGCTCCCCAGCGCATGGCACGATTCACGCGCTCCCCTTGGTTCTATTTTGCCATGTTCTCGTTGATGGGGGTCGTGTCGCTGGTCGTCATCGGCCCCAAGTACCTGGAAAGCGAACAGCGCCGCATCCAGATGCGCAAGGTCCAGGAAGCGGTCGCCGTCGCCAATCTGGCCCAGCCTGGTCAAGAATCGCCGCCTAACATTGCCCCCCCCGCGGACCCGACGCCGCTGATCCAGAACACTTATTTCGGTCTGCTGCTGATCGTGGTGGTCGTGACCGCGGTGTTCGTCACGCTGAGCGTCCGCAGTGCGCTGAACGACGACGCCCATCCACCGACCAGCGAACCGACCGGCGATCAGCCACCCACGACCTCGACCACGCAGCCATGATCGTCTTCCTGGAACACTATTGGCCTTGGCTGGCCTTGGCCGCGGTGCTGGGCTTCTTTTGCCTGGTGCCGTTGGTGCTGGGGGCCCATCGCGCGGCTCTGGCAGGTTTCGCCGCCGTGGTCGTGGTGGCGGGCTTGGGGATCATGGTCGAGCGGCTGGTGGTGACCGAGCGCGAGCTGATCTACGAACTGCTCGATCAATCGGCCGCGGCGGTGGTGGCTCACGACGTGCCGCGAGTGTTGGGGGTGATCGTGCCCGAGAATGTGGCGCTGCGCCAGGCGGTCGAGCGAGAAATGGGGCGGGTGCAGATTGTCGAAGTGCGGATCACCGAGCGCGACATCACGGTGAACAAGCAGGTCAACCCGCCGACGGCCACGGGCAAGATCGAAATCGTGGCCATCTTCGACGATACGCGGCAAGCCGGCGCGACGTTCGACCGCGCGCTGGTCAAGTTCAACGTCACATTCGTCAAGCCCAAGGACCGCTGGCTGGTCAGCTCGGCCAAGTGGGCGGAACGCTGACGCCATTCAAAACGCAAACTTGAACCGCAAAGACGCAAAGAACGCAAAGAAAATGCAAGGAAACTAAACGCAGAGGGCGCAGAGGATCGCTGAGAGGTTTATTAATGCCGTCTCTGCGAAACTCAGCGCCCTCTGCGATTCAAATTATCTTTTCTTCGCTTTGCGACCTTTGCGTCTTTGCGGTTCAAAAACGCATTTGAGTGGCGGTCGGCCTAAAAGCGAGCCGACCCCGGCTGGACCCAGCTTTCCCAGACGTTCATCTGTTCGAACGACTGGCCGCCGACGTTGATGAACCCGCGGACGTTCCGGTAACCGCTGCGAACATAGAATCCCGGCGGCTGTGTGTAGAACGGCCCGCGCGACGGCACGACCCATTGCGGCTGGGCCGGCGCCGAGTGGCTGTAAAACGACGGGCCAAAGGCCCAGCTTTCGGCCCGGGCGGCCACGGGCACCAGCGCGATCAACACGACGATTGTGCGGAGCAGAAGTTTTTGCATGGCAGCGGACTCGACAGTTAAAGAATCCCGAGCCGCCACGTTCCCGCGGCGCTCGCACTTGCGATCCCTCACCAACTGCCCCCGACTTTGCGCCGCGGCGCGTTTACTCGCGGCGCGGAACTCGGCGCGTGGCGCACTGCGATGCGTCACGACCAGTCGTTCGGCAGGTCCACTCTCCACTGCTGCATGCTCGGAATGGCGCTTCGCTTGGTCAGATCGAAATCCAACGGCGTCAGCGTGACGTGGCCCTCGAGCAGGGCCGTCAAATCGGACTCGGGCTCGGGTGGCCGGCGATCGATCGCTCCGACCATCCAGTAATACTTGCGGCCCCGCGGATCGACCCGCCGCTCGAACTCTTCGCCGTACCGGCTGAGCCCCATCGGCACCACGCGGACTTGTGCCGGGCGGTGCAGGGCCACGGTCGGGATGTTCATGTTGTACAGGTGCGGTCCCGGGGGCTTGAGTTCCATCATTTGCTCGATTACCCGCCGCGCCAAGCGGGCAGCTCGATCAAATCGGGCATGTTCGCTGAATTCCAGCGAGACGGCGATGCTGGTTATATCGAAGAAAGCGCCTTCGACGGCCGCCGCCACCGTGCCCGAGTACAGGACGTTGATCCCGGCGTTCAGCCCGCCGTTAATACCGCTGACCACCAGGTCGGGTCGCTTGCCGCAGAACTCGATCACCCCCAGCTTCACGCAATCGGCCGGGCTCCCCTCGACGCTCCAGCCGCGCCGGCGGTCCCCGTCGAACACCTCGTGGGCGACCAGGGGGCGGAGAAAGGTGATCGAATGGCCGACGCCGCTCTGTTCGGTGTGGGGGGCGACGATCGTGACGTCGCCAATTTCGCGCAGGGCCTCTTCCATGGCCCGCAGGCCCGGGGCGTAAATACCGTCGTCATTGGTCAACAGGATTTGCACGTCGCGAAATGGACCATGTTTCGCGGGGAAGTTCAAGGAGGGGCCGAGCCGTTACGCTTCGGTGCCGAGGTTTGAAACGGCCGAGTTATTGTGAACCATCGCGTTTGACGAGTTTGCGACGTATCGCGATCAGTAGGTACAGGGGTCAGTGCAGCGGTCGGCAAGCCAAGGCGGAAACACCCCTCCCTGTCAGGGAGGGGCAGGGGGGAGGGTAACACACGCGGCAAGCCAGGGGCGAACGCACTCCGAGAAAAACCGTCTTCGATACCGGGGTAGCCCCGACAACTCGTTTGTCGGGGTTGCGCAGCAACAAGAGGGATCGGGCACGTTTCGCACCGCTCTCAGGCGTCGCTCCAAAACCTCTTGTCGCTATCGCGACCCGGACAGGAAAGCTGTCCGGGCTACCCGGTACCCGGGTCGGGCGTGCGCGACTCAGTTTTCTCGTTCCAATCCGCGCGAACCGTCGGGCCTGCGGCCGTGACCTAAGCTTGGCTGCCGAGCCAACTTGTTGCGGCGGACTTGCGTAAGTCCCCCCAAGAAGTAAAATTGAGCGTTTCCGCTCCGCGGGCCTCGGCCGGCAGGGGTGCGGAACGGGGACGTAGCTCAATTGGTTAGAGTACCGGACTGTCGATCCGGTGGTTGCGGGTTCGAGTCCCGTCGTCCTCGCTCAAGCAAAAGGCCCGTTGCCGTTAGTTCGGCAGCGGGCCTTTTTTCGTTGCCAGTCCGACCATCGCGCGTCGGATACCAATCACCAATCGCCAAGGAATTCCAGTCGATCGATCATCGCTTCGGCGGCCACGGTGTTGCCAAAGTGCAGCAGTCGCCGCGCCAGGTCGCCGATGTGCCGCTGGCTCGACACGGCAATTCCCGCGTGGTGCTGGCCACGGGCTAGCCAGTCGGCGTGCAATTGGGCGAAGTCCGCCACGTTGAAGGTGACCAGCACACGTCCCTCGTTCGTGGCCCAATCAAGCTGGTCGGCGTCTGACGTGCCGAGCCGCCTCGCCTCGGAAGTCGAAATCGCGTCGAAGCCGGCACGTCGGAGCGCAACTGCTATTGCGCCATAAACGTCCTCGTCCGTGAAGAACTTAATGGCGCTCATGGCGCTTACGAACCGCCGTTCAAGCGAGCCTTGACCGCTGCTTCATCATCTGCGGCCAGGTCAGCTTCGATTTCGTCGAGGTGGTCGTGCGCGTAGGCCAGGGCGTCATGGACGTCCGCGGGCTTCACCGACGGATACTGCTGGACGATTTCCTCGACGCGCATGCCTTGCCGGTAACAAGTGAGAATCGTCGCCACGCGAATGCGTGTGCCGGCGACGACCGGCTGCCCGCCACATTTGGCAGGATCCTTTTCAATATTGCGATAATCAATACGCGACATGCTTTGGTTCCAGCGCTACCTAGCCTTTCACCAGTTAAGTATATCTCGACTGGCGACTGCGGGCCAAATTTTCCGCTTTCGGCTAGTGCCGTTCTCGTTCTTCCCTCAGAATTCGTTCCAACTGCTCAGGGTCGGTAATCGCCCCTTCGTACAGTCGCAATAGCCGGCCGTTGGTGTTGTGGCGCCAATACGCGCTGGTTTCGAGTAACGCCTTCAACTCGTCGAGTTTGTCGAAGCGCGCTTGCAGTGCAATTCTCACGTCATCGTCCAATTCGCGGTACGCTTCGCCGCGCAGCTTGTCGATGGCCTCGCGCTTGGCCCGTTCCAGCATCCGGGTCATCCGGTCGCGGGCGAGCAATTCGGCGTCGGCCCGCTCGCTGTTGTTGATTTCGTCACGTAGCGACGCCAGTTGCCGCGCGCTCACAGCCAGCGAATGCCCTTTGGCGAGCATCGCTTCCGCCATGACCAAATCCCCCTTCGACTGGCGAAAGGCGTACGCGTTGGCAAGCAACTTGGCGCGCAGCCAATAGGCGTCGGCCAATCCGTTAATGGCAATCGAGCGATCAAGGTGCTGCATCGCTAAGCCGATATCGTTGGCCCGGGCGCATTTCTCGGCCTCGCGGTATTCGCTTTCGGCCTGCCGTCGGAGGTCGGCCTTCCACGAGACATTTTGCCAACTCGCCAGCCAACGCAATTCAGGGTCGACCATCTGCAAGGCCCAAACGCCCACGCCGGTGGTGATCACCAGCACGCCGATCACCAGCAATGTTCGCGACCGAAGGTGATACCAGCGCAGTCGTCGTACGGCACGATCGCCGGTCGTTGCAGTCGTCACGGCCATTACCCAAAAAGAGACGTAGACGCGTTACGAAGCGGTGCGCTACCAATATATCGCATGTCGCCGGCCACGACGGCGCGTGACCATGTGGAATTATCGTTGGGTTTCGGCTGGCGTCGATGGATAGGGCGTGGCATTCTGAAGTGTTGCAGCCTGTCACCCTCGGCCCAGGCCAACTTTCCATGAACCGGCGGATGTTTATCTCGGGGGCTTGTCTGAGCGCGGCCGGGGCCTGGCTGGGCCGGGCGGCTTGGGATTCCGTGCCGGCTGCGGCGAGCGAAATTTCTTTCTTGCCGCCGGCGGCGACCGTCATTCCTGTCGTCGGCGATGGCAAGTGGACTTGGACCGCGCCGCCGCGCGAGGCGCGGGGCTACCTCGAACCACGGCGCTATACCCTGTCGGTCGGTATCGAGTTGCAAGGCCTGGGCGAGTCGGCCGACATGATCAGCATGACCCCCGTGCCCATCGAGTGCCCCGAGCAGCAAATCGAGAAGGTCGAATTCGAAACCGACGGCTGTTCGGCCCGCATCGTGCCGATCGCCCCTGGCTCGAACGTGTTGGAACTGACCGCGCCGACGTTGTCGGCCGGTGGGCTGATCAAGGCCACGGCCCATTTCACGTTGCTACTGTCGAAGCAGTATTTCGCTTACACGGCCGACCAGTTTCCGGCTCAGCAAATGTTGCCGACCGACGTCCGTCGCAACTATTTGCAGGACAGCCCCGGCATTCAAACCAGCAGCAAGCCGGTTCGCGACCTGGCCGCCGAACTGACCCGCGACGTGGACAACCATCCCTGGGTGCGGGCTGAAAAGTTCTGGCAATGGGTCCGCCGGAACATCCAGCCGCTGACCGGCCCCTATACCAGCGTGACGACGGCGCTCGACACGCGCCGCGGCGACTGTGAAGAGATGGCCGGCGTGTTCATCGCCCTGTGCCGCGCGGTCGGCATTCCGGCCCGGCTGGTCTGGGTGCCGAACCACGCCTGGGCCGAGTTCTACCTCGTGGATCGCGACAAGCAGGGGCATTGGATTCCGGCCCACACGGCCTGTTACCCTTGGTTCGGCTACACCGGGGCCCACGAGCTGGTGCTGCAGAAAGGAGACCGGCTCGTCGCGCCGGTTCGCTTGAAGCATCTGCGGCTGATGGACGATTGGCTGCGGGCGACGGGGCGGCTGCCCCGGCCGCGCTTCTTTGCCGAGTTGACCTCAGTTGCCAATGAACCCGGTGGCGACGCGGGCCCCGGCGCGCGGCGCAAGACCGAACGAGGCGAATGGAAGCCCCTCGGCCTGCATCCCGACGAGAAGTATCAAAGGCCGTGACGGGGAAGTGATGAATGCGGAGTGATGAGTGCTGAATGCGGACAGAAGCGAGGTTGATTGCGAGGGATGCGCTCACGTAACGCATTGAACAATCTTCCCGCATTTCCGCATTTCAATCATCATTCCGCACTCATCACTCATCATTTCCCCGATTCTTTCCCCCCTTATTGAATCGGCGGTTGAAAACGGGATACTACAGCGACGGCGGCGCGCCCCTGGGACGCGCCGCACGCTCGATTCCCGTAATTGCTCGACTTACCACCCGCTTAGAACCGCGAGGAGATACGCTCATGTCACGCCCTGGCGCAGTTACGTTCAAAGGCAGCCCGATGACCCTGGTCGGCGAAGCGGTCAAGGTCGGCCAGCAAGCCCCGCCGTTCAAGCTGAAGGACGGCGCGTTGCAGGACGTGACGCTCGACACGATCAAGGGAAAACCCACGTTCATCAACGTGGTGCCGTCGCTCGACACCCCGGTCTGTCAGATTCAAACCAAGAAGTTCAACGAGGCGTTGGGCGCTCTGAGTGGCAAGGTCAACGCTTTGACCGTCAGCCTGGACTTGCCGTTCGCCATGAAGCGGTTCTGCGGCGCCGAGAGCATCACTAACCTGATCTCGGCCAGCGACTATGTCGACCGGAACTTTGGCCAGAACTGGGGCATGTTGATCGACGAGCTGAAGCTGCTGGCCCGCGGCACGTTCGTGCTCGACGCCAACGGCAAGGTTACCTATGCCGAGTTGGTCAAGGAAGTGGCCCAGGAACCGAACTACGACGCGGCGCTGTCAGCCATCAAGGCCCTGGTCGCCTAGGCTTGGCCGGTCGAATGGTCCGGGCCGTGGCGGCGCGCGAGTCACGCCGTCTCGTTCCCGGGTAGTAGTACGCCGCCAGCACGATTGCACCAACACACCATTGATTCATCGCACCCCTTGAAGACGTCACCATGAGCCCCGCTGTTCGCGCTTATATCGCCGAGTTGATCGGCACGTTTGGTCTGGTGTTTACCGGCACGGCCGTCGCCACGTTGTCCGGTGTGTTCCCGGCCGACTATGGGCCAACCTCCTGGTTGGGCATTGCGATGGCCTTTGGCGGCACCCTGATGGTGTTGGTCTACGCAGTTGGACCCGTCTCGGGGTGCCATCTGAACCCGGCCGTGTCGATCCCCATGGCGTTCTCGGGGCGGTTGCCGATGAGCCGGCTGCCCGGCTACATCATCGCCCAGTGCGTCGGCGCGACGCTGGCCAGCTTGGTGCTGATGGCGCTGTTGAACGGGATTCAGTCCTACGACATCCACACGCACGGCCTGGGTGCGAACGGCAACCCCCGGCACATGGCCGCGGGGGCGCTGTTGGGCTGGGAAGTGGTGCAGACGGCGCTGTTCCTGCTGGTGATCTTTACCGTGACGCATAAGCGCGCGCCGGTCGGCTTTGCGGGCCTGGCCATTGGCGGCTATCTGTTCGTGGCTCACCTGGTCGGGGTGCAACTAGGCGATGCGTCGTTGAATCCGGCCCGCAGCCTGGGGCCCGCCCTGGTTTTGCGTGGCGACGCCTGGCAAGTGCTGTGGATCTTCATTGTCGGGCCAATCGTTGGCGGGCTGATCGGCTGGAAGCTGTTCGACCTGATTCACGGCGAATGAGCGGATTTGCGGCTTCGCAAATTGCCATCAAGCGATCCAGCCTGCAAACCGGCGATCGTCTCTTGCCCCGGCTTGCTGGCGCGTAACAATACAGTGAGCCACTCTGAATCGGAAACCTGCCCGGGCGTGATGGACGACCCCCGGCGAACGTAAAGGTGAAGTTGATGTCGATGCGTAATCTGTTCTCGGTGTGCGCGGCTGGGTTGGTGTGTTGCGGTGTTTTGGGATGCACCAAGCCCGCCGACAAGCAGACGGCCGAGAAGACTCCGGCCGCTCCGACGACGCCACCGGCCGAGATTAAGCCCGCGGCGAAGCCCGCCGAGACGAAGCCAGCGGCGACTTCCGCGCCGAGCGCTCCGGCCAAGCCAGCGGAAGCCAAACCCGCCGCTCCGAAGCCAGTCGCTTCGGCCCCGGCGCCGAGCGCTCCGGCGAAGCCCGCCGCGGCCAAGCCTGCTGAAAGCAAGCCGGCCGAAGCGAAGCAGCCGACGGAAGTAGCGGCCGCCGCGCCGGCCCCGGCCAAGCCGGCCGCGCCCAAGGTCGAGAAGGCCGCCAAGCCTGCCGCGCCGATTGATCCGAACGCCCAGAAGGTCATGCTCGGCGATCCGTCGTTGACGATCGGCCTTCCTGGCATGGGGGCGCTGTCGATTCAGGAAATCAAGCAGTGGCTCGCCAATCCGCGCAACCACATCGTGTTGCAAGTCGAATTGCCGTTGGGTCTGGCCCAAGGCCAGAACGACATCAAGGGCTTGAAGGAAAACCCGCTCACGCGCGCCAAGATTGAACTCGGCCGGCAACTTTTCTTCGACGGCCGGTTGTCGAAAGACGGCTCGATCAGTTGCGCCAGTTGCCACTCGCCCAGCGCCGGCTACGCCGCCCACACCCAGTTCGGCATTGGCGTCGGCGGGCAGCAAGGGGGGCGCAACTCGCCGGTCGCGTACAATCGTATTCTGAGCGACAAGCAATTCTGGGATGGCCGCGCCGCTTCGCTCGAGGAGCAAGCCAAGGGACCGATCGCCAACCCGATTGAAATGGCGAACACGCACGAGATCTGCATCAAGAGCTTGCAGGAAATCGAGGGCTACCGGATTCAGTTCGAGAAAGTTTTCGGCGAGCTGAACATCGACAACGTGGCCAAGGCGATTGCCTCGTTCGAGCGCGTGATCGTCAGCGGGCCGTCGAAGTTCGACCACCTGGTCGATTGGGAAACCTATGCCCAGTTGAGCGCGGACGATCTGAAGGAAGATCACGACCTGCGCGTGGCGTACGATCGCGCCAAGGCTGGCGCGATGGCCAACCCCATCTCGGCCAGCGCCAAGCGCGGCCGCGACTTGTACTTTGGCAAGGCGTCATGCTCGGCTTGCCACGTCGGCCCCAACCTGACCGACGAGAAGTATCACAACATCGGCGTCGGCATGAAGGTCGAGAAACCCGATCTGGGGCGCTCGGTCATCAGCAACAACGACAAGGAGCGGGGCGCGTTCAAGACTCCGACCGTGCGGAACGTGGCCCTCTCGGCGCCGTACATGCACGACGGGTCGATGAAGACCCTGCGCGAAGTGGTCGACTTCTACGATCGCGGCGGCGAGCCGAACCCGAACCTCGACGAGAAGATCAAGAAGCTGAACCTGAACGAGCAGGAGAAGCAGGATCTGGTCGCGTTCATGGAAGCCTGCACGGGGGACTTCCCCCGCGTCGAGCGTGGCCGATTGCCGGGGAAATAAGTCGGCGCGCCGTATTCACACCTCTCCCTTGACGGGAGAGGTCGCGAGCGCAGCGAGCGGGTGAGGGTGAAAACGTCGCAGGCCAGATGGCTTCCATTTCAATGACGTGAGTCCTGCTCGCCGGCATCTTCGGCCTGCGATCTCTTGACCCTCCCCCCAGCCCCTCCCTGGCAGGGAGGGGTGTTCGCGTGAACTCCTGCGGCGTTTTTCTCGCGATTCTTGGCTGCTAGCGTCACCCACGCCGAACTGACCTTCTGGCCCGGCGAGCGGCGAGGTTACAATCTTCCCACGCCGGGCTTTCTCTGCCCGGTTGACCTGTACATCTTCGCGCCGTCGGTCGGCAGCCGTCGGCTCATTTCGATCGTTCGATCGCTGGAAAAGGAGTTCCGCGCATGAAACGCTTCGCGCTCACGTTGTCGCTGGCCGTGTTTGCCCTGGGGTGTGGCCAATCGGGGGGCGGCCCGACGATCGACGCCATCCAGTTCGGTGACAAGAAGTCGGGCTCCGAAGTTTTCGACGGCATGATGGAATTGTTCGGCCAGACCTTGCGCGTGGAACGCCACGTCGAAGTCGACGCCGCGGGCAACTACATCAAGCACGGCCCGGCCGTGGCCTATTACGAGAACGGCCAGAAGGCCGGCGAAATGTCCTTCCAGCATGACAAGCCGCACGGCAAGACGCTGGCCTGGTTCGAGAGCGGCAAGAAAAAGCTGCAAGGCCAATCGACCGAAGGGCTGGCCACCGGCGTCTGGAGCGAGTGGTATGAAAACAGCCAGAAGCAAACCGAAGGAGAGTACATCGAAGGAGAACGCCACGGTCATTGGAGCTTCTGGGAGCCGAGCGGCCAACTGATCGAAGTGGTCGAATATCGCGGCGGCAAGAAGATCGGCGTGGTCGAAAAGCCCACGCTGGGCGTCAAGCGTTAACGCGAGGCCCCTAGCACCCACCGGTTGAACCCACGGTCGGGATCGGTTACTTATCAGGCCCTGCCTCGCGCACACTCGCGAGGCAGGGCCTGTTTTTGTTTACGCGTCCTGCGCCGTGGCGCATCCTGTAACCGAGAGTCAGCTTTGCCTCATCCATCGACCAGTTACTGGACCGGCCGCCGCGCCGTCGTCACCGGCGCGGCCAGCGGCCTGGGGCGCGCGCTGGCCGTGCGGCTGGGGCAGGGGGGGGCCCACGTCGCCGTCGCCGACATCGATACGGCCGGCGCGGCGTCGACGCTGGAACAGGTGTGCCGCGCCGGAGGCAGTGGCTCGGTCGAACCGCTCGACGTCCGCGAGAGCGAATCGTGGCACGCCTTGCTCGTGCGCTTGCGGCGCGAGTGGCCGGCCATCGACTTGCTGGTGAACAATGCCGGCGTGGCGGGCTCGGGGGAAATGGGGACCATGCCGCTTGAAGACTGGCGTTGGCTCATGGAGGTGAATCTGTGGGGAGCGATCTACGGTTGCCACGCGTTCGTCCCCTGGCTCAAGGAAAACCCGCGCGGTGCGCATGTGCTGAACATCGCCTCGCTGGCGGCGTTTACGGCGGCGCCGGCCATGGCCGCCTATAACGTGTCGAAGGCGGGCGTGCTGACGCTGTCCGAGACGCTGTACGCCGAACTGGCCGCCAAGAACGTGGGCGTCACCGTGGTTTGCCCGGGCTTCTTCGCCACCAACCTGGCTGCGACGGGCCGGTTTGGCGCGACGGAACATCGCGACTTTGTTACGATGCGCATGCGGCGGGCGTCGATCACGGCCGACAGTGTGGCCCAGGCGGCGCTGGCGGCGGTCGAGCGGAAGCGACTCTACGTGGTGTTGCCGGCCCGCGTGCGGCGCTGGTGGTGGCTCAAGCGATTGCTGCCGGGCGTGTTTACTCGCTTCCTAGCGAGAGCCTATCCACGCGGCCTGCCGCAAGACGGTTGATGGATCGGAACGCAGCAGAGTAATTCGACCACGACGGCACGACGGACACGACGTCGGAAAAGACATTTTTGTTTTCTTGTCTTACGTCGTGATCGTCGTGCCGTCGTGGTCGATTTCGTCTTTCAAGGATCAGTGAGAGTCGGTGCGTGATGCTAAGTCTGCAAAGTGAAACCAGTGCTCGGTGGCTGGCCCAGGTGGATCGACACCTGGACGAGATTCTGATCGACCACGCCCATTGCGAGAAGAAAGCGGCAGGCGTGGCGATGAACCTGATCTTCGCCTATGTCGATCACGTCGAGTTGGTGCGCGAGCTGTCGGTCATCGTCAACGAAGAACTTGATCACTTCCGCCAGGTGCTCGATCTGCTTGAGCGGCGACAGATTCGCTTTCGCCGGCTCAAGCCGGGCGCCTATGGCGCCAAGCTCCACGCGCTGGTCCGCAAAGAGGAACGCGAGCAGGCGGTCGATCGGCTGCTGGTGGCCAGTCTGATCGAAGCCCGCTCATGCGAGCGGTTCTCGTTGCTGCGTGATCATGTTCAGGACGTCGAGTTGGCCACGTTCTATGGCAGTCTGTTCGAGTCCGAGGCGCGGCACCACGCGACCTACGTGCAGTTCGCCTGTGAATTCGCTTCCGAGGAGACGGTTCGCGCGCGGCTGCACGAATTGTCCGCCGCCGAAGCCGCGATCGTCGCCGCCGGCGACCCGCTGCCGCGGATGCATAGTTAAGGGCCTACGGTTCGATGACATGAGTTGCAAAGGGGCAACCGCATGAGCAGCGGCGACAAGCAGTGCGAGCGGGACGCCGAGCATTTGAACATGCTGGCGATCGCCCACTACGTGGTCGGCGGGCTGGGGTTCTTGTGTGCTTCGTTTCCGCTGATTCACGTTACGGTGTTCGGCGCGATGGCAATTCATCCCGAGTGGCTGGACAAGGGAAAGGCCAACGCCGAAGCGCCGCCGACCTTCTTCTTCGGCGCGTTTGCCATCATGGCGGCTTTGATGGTCTTGCTCGGGTACATCGCGTCCGGCTTGACCATTTACTCAGGCCGCCAGATCAAGCAGCGCCGCCGCCGCATGTTCAGCATCGTAATGGCCGGGGTGATGCTGATCTTCCAGCCGCTGGGGACGATACTGGGCGTGTTCACGCTCGTCGTGCTGCTGCGCGATTCGGTGAAGCAACTTTACGAAGAAGCCGCCGCAAAGGACGATCCGTTCGCGGTGACGAAGCCGCCGCGATGAGCATTCTCGGCGACCGACATGATTGCGGCCTAGCCGCAACACCTCGCCCTTGAGGGGAGAGGTCGCGAGCGCAGCGAAGCGGGTGAGGGTGAAAGCGTCGCAGGCCGATTGGCTTTGCTGTGGGGATAATCGCCTCTGAGCGCAGACGCGCTCGGCCAGCAACGTCTTTACCCTCCCCCAGCCCCTCCCTGCAAGGGAGGGGTGTTTGTCGCACGAGCCGCGGAACCGAGCGTCGCTTGTGGGCTGTGCTTACAGCGCCGCGATGACCAGGTCGCCGATTTCGCGGGTGCCGTGGCCCATCTTACCGGCGGCCTGGCTTTTCATCTTGGTGCCGGTCACCGTGCGGACGGCTTTGTAAATCCGCTCGGCCGCCTTGGGCTGGCCGGTATGTTCGAGCAGCATTCCCATCGCGTTGATCGCCGCGATCGGGTTGATGACGTTCTGGCCGGTGTACTTGGGCGCGCTGCCACCCATCGGCTCGAACATGCTCACGCCGCCTGGATCGGGGTTAATGTTCCCGCCGGCCGCCACGCCCAGGCCCCCCTGAATCATCGCCCCCAGGTCGGTGATGATGTCGCCGAACATGTTCGTCGTCACGATCACGTCGTAATACTCGGGCTGCTTGACCATCCACATGCAACAAGCGTCAACGTGGTTGTAGTCGGCCTTGACGTCGCGATATTCCTTGGCCACTTCCTCGAACGTCCGCATCCACAAGCTGTGCCCGTGGGTCAGCACGTTGGTTTTGGCGACCAACGTGAGCATTTTCCCCTTGGGGTTGTTCCGCTTGCGCGTGAACTCAAAGGCCCAGCGAATGCAGCGCTCGCAGCCCTTGCGGGTGTAAATGGCCGTCTGCGAGGCGACCTCGTCCGGCGTCCCTTTCTTCAGGGTGCCGCCGACGCCGCAGTACATGTCTTCGGTGTTCTCGCGGACGACGACAAAGTCGATGTCCTTGGGGCCTTTGTCCTTGAGCGGAGTTTCGACGCCAGGGAACAATTGCACCGGGCGCAGATTGATGTACTGGTCCAGTTGGAACCGCAGCTCAAGGAGCAGCCCCTTTTCGAGGATGCCCGGCGCGACGTCCGGGTGCCCCACGGCCCCCAGGTAAATGGCGTCGAACTTGCGCAGCTCGTCGACCGCGCCGGCCGGCAAGGTTTCGCCAGTCCGCAGATAGCGGGTGCCACCAAAGTCGAACGGCTGGAGCTCGTACTTGAAGTTTTCCAGGCTGGCCACGGCCGCCAACACCTTCAATCCTTCGGCCGCCACTTCCGGGCCGGTTCCGTCGCCGCCGATCACTGCAATCTTCATCGTCTTGGCCAAGTTACGCCTCGCAAGCTCAAGGACACTGGACAGGTCGTGGGTGTGAAAGAAGCAACGATTGTAGACCCTCGGCCCTAGGTGGTGAACCCCCGGAGTGCCGGTCATTTTGCGGCCGCTAAGCCCTTGTCGGAATTGGTATTTCGTTTGGCGGCCGACCCCTCGGCCGGTTAGCATGAAGCGAACGCACGTACCGAGGGTGGGGGAATGGCGCGGCTGGCCCAATTGATTAGCTCACGTCGCGAGCAGATCGTCGCCAGCCTGGTCCAGGCGGCCGCGACCCGCCGCGCGCCGCAAGGGGCGGTCGTCGTCGCGGGCGAGGCGCGGCGGCAGCAGGCGAATCTGTTGATCGACGCCCTGGCGTTCTGCGCCGCGAACCATCCCAGCCAGCCAGCGCACGATTGGGCCGGCGTCATGGCACACCCGAACCCAGCCAGCGCCGAGTTCGACCTGGGGGCGTTCGACCAGTTGGAGCGGACGGCCGATCTGCTGTTGGCCGAGTTCGAAGCGCCCGAGACGGCCGAACAGCGCGAAGATCTGCACCGGCTCGAGTCGGCGCTGGGCATCTTGCGGCGCGAGCTGATTGCCGAGCTTTCGCGCCACCTGGCCAGTCAGCAGCGGTCGCACGAAGCGCTGCGCGAGCAGGAGTCGCTGTACGAATCGCTGGTCGAGACGCTGCCGGTCAACTTGTTTCGCAAGAATGCCGCCGGCCAGTTTACTTATGTGAACCAACGATTCTGCGAGACTCTGGGCCGCCCGCGCGAAGAGATTCTGGGCCGCACCGATTTCGACTTTTACCCCGCCGCGCTGGCCGAAAAGTTTTGCCACGATGACCGGCGCGTGCTCGACCGGGGCGTGGTGCTCGAAGACATCGAGCGGAACCAGACGCCCGAGGGGGAACCGACGTTCGTCCAGGTCTGGAAGACGCCGGTGTTTGACTTCCAGCGGCGGATCATCGGCACCCAGGCGATCTTTTGGGACATCACCGCTCTGAAGCGCGCCGAAGCGGCCCTGCAAGCCGCCAAGGAAGCGGCCGAAGCGGCCAGCGTGGCCAAGACGGCGTTTGTGGCCAACATGAGCCACGAGATTCGCACGCCGATGAACGGCATCATCGGCATGAGCGAGCTGCTGCTCGACTCGTCGATGTCGCCCGAGCAGCGCGAGTGCGCGCGGATGATTCGCGAGTCGGCCGAGTCGCTGCTGCTGGTGATCAACGACATTCTCGACTTCTCGAAGGTCGAAGCGGGCAAGCTGGAACTCGACGTCGAGCCGTTCCCGCTGCGCGACCGGCTGAGCGATGCGCTGCGGCCGCTGGCGCTGCGGGCCGATATGAAAGGGATCGAACTGGCCTGCCACGTGCGGCCCGACGTGCCGGGAGTGGTGGTGGGCGATTTTTGCCGGCTGCGGCAGGTAATTTTGAACCTGGTGGCCAACGCCATCAAGTTCACCGAGCATGGCGAAGTGGTTTTGTCGGTCGAGTGCCGGCACCGCGAGGACGACCATATCGCGCTGGAGTTCTTGGTGACCGACACCGGGATTGGCATCGCCCCCGAGAAGCACGACGCGATCTTCAGCGCGTTTGTCCAGGCCGACAACACGACCACGCGCAAATACGGTGGCACAGGTTTGGGGCTGTCGATCGCGGCACGTCTGGTTGAGCTGATGGGGGGCAAGATCACGCTCGACAGCTCGCCGGGGCAGGGGAGCCGGTTTCAATTCACGATCGGTTTTACGTTGCCCGAAGAGACTGCGCCGCACGAACTGCGCGTGCCGAGTGAACATTTGCACGGGCTGTCGGTGCTGGTGGTCGATGACAACGCGACGAGCCGCGGGATTCTGCACGACATGCTCGTCAGTTGGGAAATGAAGCCTACCCTGGCCAGCAGCGCGAACGAGGCCTGGCGGATGTTGACCGAAGCGGGCGTCGAGCAACGCTGGCCGCTGCTGGTAATCGATGCGCGGATGCCCGAGATCGATGGCTTTGCCCTGGCCGAGCAGTTGTCGTCACTGGCGCATCCGCCGGCGGTGGTGATGATGTTGACGGCGGACGCCAAGTCGTCGAGCAACGCGCGGCACAATGTCTTGCGGGCCGCCGCGCACGTGACCAAGCCGATCAAGCCCTCGGAACTGCTCGAGGCGATTGCCGCGGCCATTGGCGGAGGTCGGCTAGCCCGCGAACTGACGGGCACGACCGAGGCGTCGCAGCACCTGCCCCCGTGGACTGGGCGACCGCTGCGCATTTTGCTGGCCGAAGATAGCCCCGTGAATCAAGCGGTCGCGATCCGACTGCTGACGCGGCGCGGCCACGACGTGACGGTGGCGCAAACCGGCGCCGAGGCGCTGGCGGCCGTGCAAGCCAGTCCGTTTGATGTGGTGCTGATGGATGTGCAAATGCCGGTGATGGACGGTTATGACGCGACGCGCGCGATCCGCGGCTGGGAGGAACCTTTGGGGCGTCGCTTGCCGATCGTGGCGTTGACGGCCCACGCTTTGGCCAGCGATCGCCAACGCTGTCACGAGGCCGGCATGGACGAATACCTAGCCAAGCCGTTCCGGCCGCATGATCTATTTCAACTGGTCGAACGAGTTGCCGGCTCGCGATTGGCGGCGGCGGCGAACAAGGAGTTGGCCCGCGAGCACGCGCCGGCATCGACGCGAAAGACCAAGGAGAATGTGGCAGTGAAAAACGACGTTAATGGAAATGCGGCCAAGGCCGTGCCGGAGAATGCTGGCGACAAGCCACCGTTGGTGTGGGACGAGGCGCTGGCGCAACTGGGTGGCGATGCCGAGTTGTTGAATGAAGTGTTGCAAGTCTTTCTGCAAGAAGTCGGGCACTTCTTGGGGGACATTCACGAGGCGGCCGCCGAGCAAGACGCGCGCCGTCTGCAGCGCGCCGCCCACACGGTGAAAGGGGCCGCGTCACATTTGATGGCTCGGGATCTGCGCGGGGCGGCCGAACAATTGGAGAAAATAGCTGCCGCACGGGATTGGCCGTCGGTGCCGGTCGCGGTGGAACGAGTGGCGAGCGAAATCGCCCGGGTGTTGCCCTGGATCGAATCGCGCGTGGCCGCCAGCCGTTCGGACCCGACGTGAGGCAATTCGCGCAATTGGCAGTACTGGTAGGGTGCACTCCGTGCATCTTAATTGTGCGTGGCAGCGGAAAAGCGTTCGCAATGCGGGTGATCCGCATTTAGAGTTTGTCCCATTGGAAACCACAGATAAGGTGCACCTAGTGCACCCTGCAAAGGCGGCTGCCGCCCTGGTTCCTATCGCGTGAAATAATCGGGGCCTCGGGCGCGTCTCCCCTTCGTCACGCTCCTTCTGCTGGGTGAAATCATGCATCGCTGCTTGTGCTCTGTTGCCTGTTTGATCGCCTTCTTCGGCGCCGTGTCGGACGTTCGTGCGGCCGACGCGGCGAAGCGGCCGAACATTCTTTGGATCACGTGCGAAGACATGAGCCCCGACTTGGGCTGCTATGGCGACAAGTACGCCGTGACGCCGACGATCGATCGGCTGGCCTCGCAGGGGGCCCGCTACACGCACGTCTTCACCCACGCGCCGGTCTGCGCGCCCAGTCGCTCGGGCCTGATCACTGGCGTCTACCCGACGATGCTGGGGACCATGCACATGCGCTCGAAAGTCGCCCCGCCCGAGCATGTGCGTTGCTTCCCGGCCTACCTGCGCCAGGCTGGCTACTTTTGCACGAACAACGCGAAGACCGATTACAACTTCGACGTGCCGAAAGACGCCTGGGACCGGAATGGGGCCAAGGCCCATTGGCGCGACCGCCCCGACAAGGACCAGCCCTTCTTCGCGGTGTTCAACTTCATTGTCACCCACGAGAGCCAGGCCCGGGCGACGCCGGAGCAATATGAAAAGAACACGCAACGCCTGACCGCCGAGCAGCGGCACGACCCCACCAAGGCCAAGTTGCCGTCGTATTATCCCGACACGCCCACGGTGCGGAAGAACTGGGCGATGAACCACGACAACATCACGGCGCTTGACTATCTTGTGGCCGACAAGCTGGCCGAGTTGGAAGCCGACGGGTTGAGTGACAATACGATCGTGTTCTTCTTCAGCGACCACGGGCGAGGCTTGCCCCGTTGTAAGCGCTGGCCCTACGATTCGGGCTTGCGCGTGCCGCTGCTGGTTCGCTGGCCGGGGAAGATCGCGCCGGGTACGGTGGTGGACGAGCTGGTGGCGTTTGTCGACCTGGCGCCGACGGTGTTGTCGCTGGCCGGGGTGGACATTCCCACGCACATGCAAGGCCAGGCGTTCCTAGGGCCGAAGAAGGCTGACAAGCCGCGCGAGTATGTGTACGGCGCGCGCGACCGGATGGACGAGCGCTACGACATGATCCGCACGGTGCGCGACAAGCGTTACCGGTACGTGCGGAACTTCATGCCGTGGGAGCCGTACTTCCAGCACATTTGGTACTGCGAACAGATGCCGATCATGCAGGAGTATCGCCGGTTGGCGGCGAACGGTGAGTTGAAAGGCCCAGCAGCCAGTTACTTCGCCGGCGAGCGGCCGAGCGAACTGTTGTTCGATAGCGAAGCGGACCCTGAGGAAGTGAACAATCTGGCGGGGGATAGCCAGTATTTGGATGTGCTGATTCGGTTGTCCCAAGCGCAAGATCGTTGGTGTGACGAAACAAATGACCTCGGGTTGTTGCCCGAGTCATTGATGTACGATGCGATTTCGGGATCCCCTTCAGATTGGCGTGAAAGAATTGTTAAGAGCCGACGGCTTAAGAATCTACTGTATTTAGCTGCGCCGCCCGAAGGTGAAGAGTTTGAAGCATTCAAGAAACTGACGGGTTCAGATGATCCAATGATTCGCTGGTGGATGTTTCGCGAAGCTTACTGCCGAGTCCCAGGAGCAATTCTCAGCCCTGCGCGGGCGGAAGAACACGATAATTGGTTAGGTGTATGTCGTGTCGCGAGAAAGGACTCATCGCCGATTGTTCGTACCCTCGCGATTCGAGTGTTCGCATTTAGTAGCACGCAGGAAGCGATCGATCCTACTGAGTGGGCGCCATTGTTATCGCACGATCGTTGGGAAATCGCGCTCGCCGCGGCAATCGAGCTCGACGAACTCGGCGAGCGTGCCAAGCCAATGATCGACGAGTTGCAGCAGGCCAACGAGCGTGAGCGGCCGAACGATTACATCATGCGAGTCACGGCCCACACGCTCGAACAACTGGGCGTCACCCCCAAACGCGGCGCGGCGGAGTGATCGGCAACGCAAACAGAACCAGGTCGGTAACGTGCGCGACAAACACCCCTCCCTTTCAGGGAGGGGCTGGGGGAGGGTAAAGACGTTGCAAGCCAGTGGAGTTTCAGGGCGTGAAGGTGGCGGCCGTCTTGGCTTGCGACGCGTTTACCCTCACCCGGCTTGCTGCGCTCGCCGACCTCTCCCTGGAAGGGAGAGGTGTTCGGCCGCAGGCCGAAATGAATTGAGAGAAGGTTATCTCGTCAGCAGTACCACGAAAAAAAGTCAGCGGCGCGACCGACAAACACCCCTCCCTTTCAGGGAGGGGCAGGGGGGAGGGTAAGGACGTTGCAAGCCAGTGGAGTTTCAGGGCGTGAAGGTGGCGGCCGAGTTGGCCCGCCACGCATTTACCCTCACCCGGCTTGCTGCGCTCGCCGACCTCTCCCTGGAAGGGAGAGGTGTTCGGCCGCAGGCCGAAATGTGGCTTGAGAGGTAATCGAAATGAGTGAGAAGCAAAACCGGCATCGAATCGCACCCCAACAGACTGAACGCGCTCGAAAACTGCGTCGCGAGGCGACTTATCCTGAACGGCTGTTGTGGCAGCGACTGCGGCGCGCAAACCAGAAATCAGTTCGATTCCGTCGCCAAGTCCCCATCGGCCCCTTCATCGCCGATTTCTTTTGTCCCGAGGCAAATCTGGTTGTTGAGCTTGATGGCGTGAGCCATGATGAGCGAGCTGTCCAGGATGCCGAGCGGACGACTTACTTGTCATCGCTTGGCCTGGAAGTGTTTCGAGTGACGAATGACGAAGTTGTCGCTGATTCGGATGCCGTTGCGGAAGCTGTGTCGAGTTTTGCCAAATCACGGGCACAAAGTCGAGAACGTCTTTACCCTCCCCCAGCCCCTCCCTGAAAGGGAGGGGTGTTTGTCGCGCTCGCCTGAAACATTGTTGAGTAAGCCACGCCAAAAGCTTGAAACCTCCGTTGGAGTGCCCGCCATGAAGCTTTGCTTGTGTCTGTTGATTGCCGTTATCGCAACGATTATCGCGCTGTTCGCTCAGCCTGCATCCGCTGCCGACAAGTTGAACGTCCTGCTGGTCATGGCCGACGATTTGAATTGCTCGCTTGGTTGCTATGGGCACGAGCAGGTCAAGTCGCCGAATCTCGACCGATTGGCGGCGATGGGCACGCGCTTCGATCGGGCCTATTGCCAATATCCGCTGTGCAATCCCAGCCGGTCGTCGTTCCTGACCGGGCTGCGGCCGGACCAGACGCGCGTCTATGACAACTCGGTGCAGTTCCGCTCGAACATTCCCGACGTGGTGACCATGCCGCAAATGTTTCAGAACAACGGCTACTTCGTGGCCCGCGTTGGCAAGCTATACCACTACGGCGTGCCGGCGCAGATCGGTACCGACGGCCTCGACGACTCCCCCTCGTGGCAGAAGGTTGTGAACCCGCGGGGTCGTGACAAGGACGACGAGGACAAGATTTTCTCGCTCGAGCCAGGTCAGTTCGGCGGCACGCCCAGTTGGCTGGCGGCCGAGGGGACCGACGAGCAGCAGACCGACGCCATCGGCGCCGAAGCGGCCATCAAGCTGATCGAGGCCAACCAGGAGCGGCCGTTCTTCATCGCCTGTGGCTTCTACCGGCCGCACACGCCGTACGTCGCCCCCAAGAAGTACTTCGGTATGTATCCGCGCGAGACGCTGAAGTTGGCCGGCGGCCCGGCCAACGATCGGGACGACATTCCCGAAGCGGCCATTCAGACTCCGCCCAAGTATCACATGGCCGAACCGGTGATGCGCGAAGCCCTGCAAGCGTATTTCGCCTCGGTGACGTTCATGGACGCGCAGGTCGGTCGGCTGCTCGACGCGCTGGAACGCTTGAAGCTGACCGACAAGACGATCATCGTTTTTGTCAGCGACCACGGGTATCACCTGGGCGAGCACGGCGGCTTGTGGCAGAAGCGGTCGCTGTTCGAAGAGTCGGCGCGGGTGCCGCTGTTCGTTGTCGCGCCGGGGCAAAAGGCCAAGGGGCAAACCACGACGATGCTGGCTGAAATCATCGACGTCTATCCAACGCTGGCCGACCTGTGCGGCTTGAAGGCCCCCGAGAACCTGCCGGGGCGCAGCCTGCGAACGCAGCTCGACGACCAGAGCGCCGCGAGCAAGCCGGCCGCGTTCACCCAGGTCTCGCGTCCGCGCGGCAAGGGGAAGGGACAGGTCGAATGTTACAGCGTGCGAACCGACGCGTTTCGCTACACGCGTTGGGGCGCCAAGGGTGAACTCGGCGTCGAGCTTTACGATCACCGAACCGACCCCAAGGAGTACGACAACCTGGCCAAGAATCCGGCGTACGCGCGGACGGTGGCCGAGTTGGAGAAGCTGCTGCCCGAGGGGAAGTAACGGACAGATCGCAGTGGGGCAGGGCGGCGACGTTGGGTGGTCCAGCCGCTTGTCGGCTGGATCGCGCCAGCGACAAGAAGAACTTTGCGTAGTCAGAAGTATCCTTCGGCAACGCCGCAAATCGTTCTTGTTGCTCACGCAACACGGCCGACAAGCGGCCGTGCCATCCCTGTTTGTACCTGATTCGATTACTCGAAACTTGGCAGTTTCTGCGGGCCAAATGCGTCTTAGTAGCCGTGCCGTAGGGACTTGCGACATTTTGCTGGACGCCGGAATCGGACCCCCGCATAATATTACGGTACGGTTGTGCAGATCGTACCGGTCGTTGCGGATGTGCCTCGCGTGGTGAACTTTGAACAACTGACTCACTATCTGGACCACGGTACTGGGCGAATGCTCGTGCTGGTGTTCCTGACGGTGATTGTCTGCGTAGTCGGCTACTACCTCGTCGATAAGGTGCGCCGATCGCTCCAACAAACCGGCCCCACCGCCAGCGACCAGGTGACAAATTTTCGGGAATTGCACGCTAGCGGTCAGCTTAGCGACGAGGAATTCCGAAACATTAAATCGATGCTATCAGCGCGTCTCAAGGACCAGCTCGATGGCGGGCACCCCCGGCGGCGCGGCGATCCCAAACGCCGCCAGCCGGCGCTCGACCAGGCTGAATTGGACAGAAACACTGATCGAGACGAAGACGAAAACCTTAAGGGCTGGCCGGTCGATAACGGCCCACCAGCCAACTAGTTAGTTCTGCTGGCAGCGAACATTCAGAGAATGTGCGTGACAGCTATCGACGAGGGTCGCACCGTCTATACGACGATGTGAAAGACGATTGCGTCAAACCCTTTCGATTGGCCGAACGTACAACAGTCGGGTTACGTTACAGCTCGAACCGAGCGCGGTCAGGGAAGTCCAAACGGCCATTGGCAACCGGCAACGGTTGCGGCCGGCCTCTCGAGCAGCATCCTGAGGAACATATTTCGCCGTCGGCACGCTAGCGGTATTCGTGCAGCGCGGTCGGCGACGGAAGGACTTGAAAAGGAGTTAGCATGCCCTCGAGCAGGGACATGACCGGCACTCGGCGCGGCGGTGGAACCACGAAGAAGAACGCGTTCTGTTCGTTCTGTCGCAAGAGCTATCGTGACGTCGGACCTTTGGTCGAAGGTCCGGGCGACGTATATATCTGTGGCGAATGCATCGAACTGTGCCAGTCGATTCTGGACCAGGAACGTCGTCGTCGCGGCTCGAGCAAGCCGCTGTTCAATCGCATTCCTTCGCCGCGTGAGATCGTCACGCAGCTCAATGACTACGTGGTTGGTCAAGAGCAGGCCAAGAAGGTGCTAGGCGTGGCCGTCCACACGCACTACAAGCGCCTGATGATGGCCAGCGAAGGCGGCGACATCGAACTCGACAAGTCGAACATCCTGCTGATCGGCCCGACCGGCAGCGGCAAGACCTTGCTGGCCCGCACGCTGGCCAAGATCTTGAACGTGCCGTTCGCCATTGGCGACGCCACCACGTTGACCGAAGCCGGCTACGTCGGCGAAGACGTCGAGAACCTGCTGCTCAAGCTGCTGCACGCGGCGGACTTTGATCTGGAAGCGGCGCAGCGCGGTGTGTTGTACATCGACGAGATCGACAAGATCGGCAAGACGAGCCAGAACGTCTCGATCACTCGCGACGTCTCGGGCGAAGGGGTACAGCAAGCGCTGTTGAAGATGCTGGAAGGGACCGTGGCCAACGTGCCGCCGCAAGGAGGCCGCAAGCATCCCGAACAGCAATACATCCAGATGGACACGAGCAACATCCTGTTCATCTGCGGTGGCACGTTCGTGGGTATCGAAAAGATCATCAGCAAGCGGCTGGGTCGCAAGACGATCGGCTTTGGCCAGGAGGGCGCGTCGGCCAACGTCGAGGGCGACTTGGCCAAGATGTTGCCGCACGTGACGACCGACGACGTGATGGAATTCGGCATGATTCCGGAGTTGGTGGGCCGCTTGCCGGTGGCCTGCCCGCTGTTGCCGCTCGATGCCGACGCGCTGGTCCGGGTGTTGCAAGAGCCGCGCAACGCGCTCGTCCGCCAGTTCCAGAAACTGTTCGAAATGGAACAGTCGGAACTCTGCTTCACCGAAGGCGGCATGCGTGCTGTCGCGGAACGTGCCTTGGAAAAAGATACAGGCGCGCGCGGTCTGCGGTCGATTGTGGAAGAGGTGATGTTGGACGTGATGTTCAACTTGCCCGAGGACGGCCCCGGCAATCGCTACGTGCTGACGCCCGACGTCGTGCGGGGCCGCGAAAAGCTGCGACCGATTCCGATGAACACCGAACCGAAACATAAGAGCGCGTGACGTTCAAGCCCGGAGCCTTAGGGCCGCCGGGGGTAAAGTCCGCAGCTCAAAAAGCGAGCCCTGGACCTGAGTGGTTTCCAGGGCTCGCTTTATTTTTGGGCTGGGCAGTAGATCGCAGCGCTTGGTTGCTGCTGCGCGAGCCGGCATGTGCGCGACGCCAACCACGGGACTGGGTGCCATGCTCAAGGCCTTAAGCCTTGAGCATGCCGGTACACGCTTCACATGCTCAAGCCTTGGGGGCTTGAACATGGCACCCGTCCGACAGGCATTGCCCGTAAGTTATTTCACGGTCTTGGCCAGCTCGGCCAGCACTTCGATTCCGCGATCAATCGTCGCGTCGGGGGCCGCGTAGGAAATGCGGAAGTGCGTGTCACGGCGGCTGAAGATCTTGCCCGGGATAATCAGCAATTCTTTGGCAATGGCCGCGGCCACAAAATCGCTGGCCGTGCCGCGGGGTACGTGCGGGAAAGCATAGAACGCGCCGCCGGGTGTAGTCACTTCATAGCCCGCGTCGCGCAGCCCGCTGACAATCCGGTCGCGTTTCTTCCGATAGTTGGCGATGTGCGCCCTCATGTCCACGTCCAAGGCCGCGGCGCCAGCCCATTGAAACGGTTGTGGCGCGCAGACGAACGTGTACTGCTGCAAGCGCGTCATCGCCTGGATCACTTCATTCGGCCCGTGTGCGTAGCCCAACCGCCAGCCGGTCATGCCATAGGCCTTGCTGAAGCCGTCGATCACTAGCGTCTGGTCATTGAACTGGGCTGGCGAGACGAACGGCTGGTCATAGCAGAACAGCCGGTAGATTTCGTCGCTCACCAACGTCACGCCGCACTCTTCGGCCAACTGGGCCAATGCCCGGGTTTCCTCCCCCGTGGCCATCACACCGGTCGGGTTGGCCGGGCTGTTGAATAGAATCATCTTGGTGCGTGGCGTGATCGCGCGGCGGACGGCCTCGACGTCGATGCGGAAGTCGGGATAGGTGTCGATCAGCACCGGCACGCCGCCGGCTAGACGGACCAGCGACTCGTACATCACGAAGAACGGATCGAAGCAGATCACTTCGTCGCCGGGGTTCACCAAGGCCAGCGTGGCCAGCACCAGCCCGCCGCTGGTCCCGCTGGTGACGAACACCGAGCGATCGGCGTGCTTGAACTCGGCGTCAACCTGGGCCTGCAGCTTCTCGCGCAGCGCCGGCATCCCCTGGGTCAGCGCGTAGCCATTCTTCGACGACTCAATGGCGTCGATGGCGGCCCGGCGGGCTTCGATCGGCACGTCAAAGTCGGGCTGGCCGATCGACAAATTGATGGGGTTTTTCAGCTTGGCCGCCAGGTCGAACACCTTGCGGATGCCCGAACTGTCGAAGAATTGCATGCGATCGGCAAGTTGCATGACGGTCACCGTCTGGTGGGGCGGAAGAGCGTGCGAAAATCGGCGGCGAAAGCGTTCAACGATACCGAATCGCTCGTCAGGGGGGAAGCAGGCCAACCGGCCTAGAGCGTGACGGCTTTGACTGCCCGAGTCGTGCGGCGGCAGCCTACCGCACGCGGCAGCGGAAGGTGACGACGCCACCTTGGCCCGGTTCGAGCGGCTGTTCGAGTTCCCAGCGGAGTACCAGCGCGCCGGTCTCGTTGCGGCCCGTTTCAAAGTGGGCCGCAACGCTCGCTTGCGCGCTCTGGTCGATGTATTCGAGCCGCGGGCTCAGCCGATCGATGATGGCGATGTTGCCGATCGGTTGATCGCCGGTGTTCTCGAATCGTAGCGCGAAGTGTACTTCGTCGCCAGGGTTCGCTGTTTGCGTGCTGGCCACCTTGGTCAGGCACAGCTTCGGCGAGTGGCGCAGATCCTTGACCGTGTAAACGATCTGGGCCTTGGTGTTGTCGACCAGGGCCTCGGCCGCGGAGCGTTCGAGCATCACCTGCGGCGCGTCGATCGTGGCCCAGGCTTGTGCCGCGCGGTTGGCCTGGATCAGGATCGCCTCGTCGCCACCTTCGAGCTTGACGATGCCCATCAGGTGCCGCCCCTCAAACGGCAGCACCATCTCGTGCAATCCCAACAGCGGCAGGTCCGCCTGGGCAAAGCTCGTCAACTGACGCATCTCGTACGTCTCGGGCATCCGCGGGGCGAGCTGATTGACGGCCTTTTCGTTCTGCTTGTGATCGACCGGCACGCCCAGCATGTCGTACCGCGCGATCCGCGTCGGCATGGCGGCCCCCATCGCCAGATCGATCTGCTCGGACGACACCAGCCGCGCCACGCTGCGCACCGCGCCGAACCGCGGCGCGTAGATGCACACTCGGTTCGAGGGTTCGATCAGCGTCCGGCCGTCGAGCGACTCGTAAGCCGCCACCGTGTCGGTCGGGTTGATCCCAAGGATTTCGTATTCCTTGGTCACTTCGGCCGGCGGCGGCAGGTCGCCACCGTCACAGACATATTCCTCGGAGGGCCAAGGGCAGGCCAGCCCCGACGGCGTCCAGGGATTGTTGCACGCCACGTTGTACGGCGCGGGCACGCCCGATTCACAGCCGTGGCACGAACAGATCCCGCCGCCCGGCGCCATGACCGGCGGCGTGTGATGCCAGCGATTCCCGGTCAACTGCTGATCGAGCGCTCGGCGCTCGGCCAGCTTTTGCTGCATGACTCGTTGCTGGGTGGGCATTGCCGTGCATGCGCTCAACGCCAGGCCTGCCACCGCGAGCGCGCAGAGTTGCCAGCGGCGCATCCATGCGCTCGTGGTCTTCGTCCTGAAGAACAGGCTGGCACTAAGCATTAGGGAGCACGAAACAAAAGTCGTGTCGTCGGTGGGGTGGTGGACGTTGCCGATGAGGCAGGCTGACTCGTCGTCGTGGCAGGCTGTTGGACGGGTTGGGCTGGTGCCATCGGCCGAGGCAGATTGTCCGAAATCGTTGCGACGGGCCCGGCTGGCGAAGGTTGAATCGGCGCCTGGTGGGCTACCGGTGTCACGCCGCTGGGGTTCGCGGCCGGCTGGGCCAGGTCTAGCGGCTGGGTCGTCAGGCTGCCCCGATTGATCAGGATGAATGGCGGGCAGTTGTACAGGAACATCATGTCCGGCCCGGTGCGATCGTCGGGTAGCCGGCCGCCCAGCCGCAGGATCGCGACCGGCCGGCCCAGCTTGTCAGCTTCGAGCAACGGGTTCGCCCCGGGGCCGGCGTCGAACCAACTGGGATGATCCTTGTGCGTGGCCATCGGCAAAGCCGTGGTCGGATCCTCGACATAGATCACGCGGGTAATGAAGTGCCCGCTGATCGCCAGTTCCAGATCCTCGGCGGTCAGCTCGATCGGAATCGGAAACCGCTTCTCGGCGCCGATCGGCGCGTACAGGCGATCGATCACTTCGATCGTGGGAAAGACTTCTTGCCCGACGAAATCGGGAATGTTCGTGACGCGGAAACGATAGACGGCGCCAACCAGCAAGCCCACTTCCAAGGGGGCCGGGCGCGAGTCCATGAACGCCCCTTGCGAGGCAGGCGCGATTTGCACTCCCGCCTGTTCGGCCGTCACGGCCACCGGCTGAAAGTAACCGGCCACTGGCCCACCGCGATGCAACCGTCCTGTGCCCACGGCGCCCGGCGGCAACGCGGCCGACGAGTAGTGCAGTCCGTTGGCCGGGGTGCCGCCATGGTGGGTCGCGGCTGGGTTTTGCGCGTTTGCCGCGCAAGCCATTGCAACCAAGACAGCGGACAGCGACACGAGCAGCATGCCGCGATGCACGCGGCCCATCGCCGAACGGCAATGATTCGACTTCGGGTTGGTTCGACCAGGCGTCATCAACCAGTTCCGTCGTTACATCGAAGTCGCTGTGGGATGAAACTCAACCGCTGTCAAACAACATCGGCCAGCACGATCGTTGCGCTCGTGGCGCTCAATCGTGCTGGCCGCGTTGTGCCTGATGGTCTACGGGCAGTATTCCCCTTGCATGCCAGCCGGCAATGGACGGCCAGCGTGCGCCGGGCGAGCCATTTCCGAGATGTATGCGTGATTGGCCGGAGCCGGATAGCTCAGCGCCGGACCCTTCACGTGAATCTTCTGCTTGGTGGTCGGAGCCGGCATGTGGACCTTGGTGTGGTTCTTGATGACATGCTTCTGCAAGCCGGCCGGTCCGCCAAGCGGAATGTGCGGCGGCCCAGGCAGTCCAATCGGCGTGCCGGTGATCGGCATTCCGTATTGCGGCGCGGTGGCGCCAGCGACACCTGGCGGCAGCATGGCCATCGGCGCTCCATACGCCGCGTCGCCGACAAATTGATCACTGCCGGGAACTTCCAAGTCCTTGTTGCCGATGCGGATCACGGCCATGATCGCGCCGCGACGGTCGGCTTCGACAATCGGGTCGACGCCCGGATCGAGCCGTGTGCTGACCAGCGTCTCGACGCCGGCGATGGCAAGTTCCTGGAATTCGGGATCAGGCAAATAGATGACCTTGGTGACAAAGTTGCCTGACATCACCTGGTCGAAATCTTCTTCGGTCAGTTGGAACGGAATGGCGTTGTGCGCTAGGTATGCTTCGGTGCGTGCCACCACCGGCCCGACTTCGATCGTCGGGTAGAGTTCCACGCCGGCGCGACCCGGAATATTGGTCAGCTTCAGGCGATACAAAGCGCCTTGGGGAAAGTTGTAGCGCGCCGGGAGAATCAGCGGTTCGGAATCGAACCCGCCCGTGCCGGCGGCGTCCCAGCTAATCATCGCCCCTTCGGGCGAGACGAAGGCGACCTGCGAGGTCACGCCCACCGCGACCGGCGGCGTGGGGCCAATGGTCATCACGCCGGGGCCGGGGCCGCCGACGCCGGGGCCGGGATGTTCGAGCATGGTCGCTGGCGGCAAGCTGCCGTGCAGCGGCGTGCGGCAACCGGTGATCGCCGCGGCAATGAGAATCAAAGCCCAACTGTACTTCATCGCGGTTCCCCCTCCTGGTACATGCCCGACAGACGTCGAATGTCTGACCGGTTTTGTGCGTCGTAAATATTGCGCCGGCTCGCGCGGCAAATCTGGCTTGGCCTCGGTCAGCATTTCGTTGGCGGTTCGTGGTCAGGCCGTCACGTGCGCGGCATCACTGCGTCTGCGACGCGATTGCCGTGGACCCGTTGGCCCGGGCTCCCTACAATGCCGCCCCTTTGTCCAAAGGGGACCGGCCGCAGGTCTAGCCTTCCGAAAAGTATGGTCGGCGCGTGATAAGACGAATCTTTGGTAAATCCGCTAAAACCGTGCGATGAGGCATAGCTTTCCCATCTTCGCGGCCCTCGCCTTGTCGCTCGTTGCGCCGTCGTCCGCGCTGACAGCACCCCCTGCTGTCGCGGCTTCCGCTAGCAAGCCAGACAAGTCGACACCCGCGGCGCCGGTCTCGGGCGAGGCGTTGCTGCGCCAGGCCATCGACCGGATCGATCGCACCAACGGAGTCTCGGCCAAGGTGCGCCAGCAAGCCGAGCTGATGGACCAGCGGATGATCGGCAGCGGCATTTATCTGCAAGGCCCCGCCGGTAGCCAATTGATGCGATTCGAGCTGCGCGCCAGCGTCGGCTCGCAGGACGCCAGCTTGCAACAAGTTTGCGACGGCGAGTTCCTGTGGACGTTGCGCCGCACCGACGCGACGCCGCTGTTGCGCCGTGTCGACGTCCGTGAAGTTCGCAAGCAGTTCGACGCCGGGGCGGGGCAGGGGGGGCGCGCAGCGCCGACGTTAGGGCTGGGCGGCCTGCCGCAACTGCTCCGGGCGCTCAACGAGTCCTTTCAATTCACGCACGTCTCGCCGACGCAACTCGCGGGCGTGCCCATGTGGGCGGTGCAGGGGACTTGGAAGCAGGCTGCGGCGGCTCAGTTGGCGCCTGATCAGAAAGACAAAATCCTCGGAGGCGCGCCGGTCGATTGGCGCCGTGTCGAAGATCATCTGCCCGACACCGCGATTGTGTTGTTGGGACGCGACGACTTGTTCCCTTATCACCTCGAGTACCGCCGCGTGGCCGGAGTGCCGGCGCCGCGCGAAGGGGGGCCGCCGGGGCGCGTGCTGATGATGATCCAGTGGTACGAAGTCCGCACCGACCTGGCACTCGATCGCGAGTTGTTCCGTTATCAACCCGGAGACGTGCCGGTCACCGAGTACACGGCGCAGTATTTGGAAGCGAAGCGGCGGTGAGCCGCATTTCCTGGCTACGTGATGGACCGACGCAGCGCCGCGGGCGACAAACACCCCTCCCTTCCAGGGAGGGGCAGGGGGGAGGGTAAAGGCGCTACTGGCCGAGTCACATTGCGCCGGGCAATTCATCCTTTGGCGCCAAGTCATTTGGAGATGCGACACGTTTACCCTCACCAGCTTCGCTGCGCTCGCGACCTCTCCTTGAGAGGGAGAGGTGTTGCGGCCTTGGCCGCAAAGAGGGCTTGATTGCGCGTCGCCGGGATCGCGCGCCTCAAAACACCTTGCGCGTGTCAATCAGCAGTGTCACCGGGCCGTCGTTCACTAGCGACACCTGCATCATCGCCCGAAACTTGCCGGTCGCGACCTCGACTGCTCGGGAGCGCAGTTGCGTCACCACTTGCTCGTACAACCGCTCGGCCAGTTCCGGCGGCGCGGCGGCGGTATAGCTCGGCCGGCGTCCACCGCGACAATCGCCCAGCAACGTGAATTGGCTGACCACGAGCATCGCTCCCCCCACGTCGGCCAGCGCTAGGTTCATCTTGCCGGCGCTGTCTTCAAAGATCCGCAGGCCGCTCAGCTTGTCGACCATGGCCGCGACATCGACTTCGGTGTCGTCCGTGGCCACGCCCAGTAACACGAGCAAACCACGCCCGATCGCACCGACGGTCTGGCCATCGACCGTCACCGCCGCTTCGCTCACCCGTTGCACCACTGCCCGCATGTTGACGTTCCTCATTGAAAGAAGAGAATTCGACCACGACGGCACGACGGACACGACGTCGGCAGGAAACGCGGTCGTGGGAACAAGCGGGAACGGACACGAGACCGCAGCGCTTGGTCATTGGACATTGGGACTTGGTGATTGTCCTCGTCATTCGTCATTTCCAACGTCGTGTCCGTCGTGTCATCGTGGTCGATTTATGTCCGCCATCAACGCAACCCGGGGCATTTCACGCCTTGAGAAACCGGCGACCGCGTGCGACACTAATCGATTCGCAATTGATTTGCAATTAGCTCTGGGAGCCGCGATGTCCCTGCCGGCGATTTTGACGATTTACGCCTTCCTGGTCGTGCTCGCCTCGCTCGTGGGCGGATTGGCGCCGGTCTGGCTCCGCTTGGGCCACACGCGGATGCAAATGGCGCTCAGCCTGGTCGGCGGCGCCATGCTGGCCGTGGCGCTGCTGCACCTGATGCCGCACGCCTATTACCAGCTTGAGTCCATGCCCCAGACCAGCGGCTGGGTGCTGGCTGGCTTCCTGGCGATGTTCCTCATCGAGCGGGTCTTCCACTTTCACCATCACGGCGCGACCGAGGACGACGCGCACGATCACCACGATTGTCAGCACGCCGAGCACCCGCACGACATTGAACATGCGTCAAACAATCTGCGCTGGCCGGCGGTGCTGGCCGGCTTGTCATTGCACAGCGTGCTCGATGGCATCGCGCTGGCCGCCGCGGTCTTTGCCGACGAGCAAGGTCCGCTGGGGCTGGCCGGCTTGTCGATTTTTCTGATCGTGCTTATGCACAAGCCATTCGATTCGCTGGCCCTGGGGACGCTCTTGGCGTCGCAGCGCACGCCGCCGGCGAAGCTGCACGTCATCAACTTGCTCTACGCCCTCACAGTCCCGGTAGGAGCGATCTTGTTCGCCTTCGGCATCGAAGGGCGAACGGCCAACGAAGCGCAAGCCCTGGGCATTGCCCTGGCCTTCGCGGCGGGCATGTTCTTGTGCATCGCCACCAGCGACTTGTTGCCCGAGCTACAGTTCCACACCCACGACCGGTTCAAGCTGACGCTGGCGCTGCTGGTGGGAATTGCGATGGCCGCCGGCCTGGTCATGCTCGAAGAGACGTATCACGACCACAGCCACGGCCACGAGCATCATCAACACGACGACCACGGACACAGCCACGATCACGGTCACAAGCACTGAAATGTGACTTCCCCTTTAGCCTCCGGTCAATGACCGGGGGCGTGCGATGACGCGTAAAGAGAACGATCGCAAGCTCTACAAGCGTTGCAAAGAAGCTTCCCCGCAGACCAAGCGAGAGAGGTTTTAATGCGTATGAGCGGTGGGAAACGCAAGGCCCCCGGTCATTGACCGGGGGCTAATGAGGTAATTGCGACGTCTTAGGCTACGACGTCTGTTACAGCTTCTCGGCCGTGGGCTGATCGAGCCCGCGAGCCACGCGGACCTGCTGCACTTCGTCGACCACGGCGGTGATGATCGCCTGGTTCGTCAGGATGTTGCGGCGTTGAACAACGTAGCAATAGCCCATCAGCAGCACGCCAAAGCAAACGGCCAGCAGGTGGAGCGTGCCCCAACTAATTCCCTCGGGTGGGGCCAGCCGCACCGACGCCATCGGGTCGGCAATGCCCCCCAGTGTGGCGATCCCCAAGATGGTTAACATGCTCACCAGGCTGGCCGGAAACGTCTGCCGCTTGAGCCGGGTGCTGCGGTCGCTAAAGTCGTCCGCAAGCCGGTAAGTGTCGCACACCTCTTTGATCCACCGGCTGGTGCCGATGAAGTAGGTCACCACGATGCTGTTGACCAGCAGAATGATCACACCGCCGCCGATGCCGGCCAACCGGTGAATCGACATGAAGCGGAACGCGGTCTGGTCGTCGGGGTCGTGAATGTTCCCCGTCAACAAACACGCGCCGGTCACGGTCGAGATGGTCAGGAAAATGCCCGCCGTCACGGCAAGCACGCTGGCGATGCGATTCATGGACGTTTAACCCAAGCGAACAAGGAAGCGTTCAGTGTATAGTGAGAGGGCGCGCCGCGATAGGCGGCGGCTTTGGTGTCGTGTGGCCGCGAAAGTTAACTCCATGGAACTGCCGCGCTTAGCTTGGACCATCGGCGATCCCGCCGGCGTGGGGCCCGAGGTGCTCGTCGGCGCGTGGGCGAATCCGCTCATTCACCAGTGGTGCCGCCCGCTGGTGGCGGGGCATCCCGAGATGTTGCGCCGCGCGGCTCGACTGCTCAAAAGTCCCGTGCAAATCGTCGAGGTGGCAAGCGCGGCCGACGCGCGACCATCGATCGACGTCATGCCTTGCCTGCCATGTGGCAGCGACGATGTGCTCGGCGTCGCGCCATGTACGATCGACGCGCGCAGCGGCCAGGCCGCCTACGATGCCGTCGTCCGGGCCACGCAACTGGCGCTGGCCAACGAGATCGACGGGCTCGTCACCGCGCCGCTGCACAAGGCGGCACTCTGGAGGGCAGGGCACCACTACCCGGGGCACACCGAGTTGCTGGCCGAGCTGTGCGGAGTACAGCAGTTCGCCATGATGCTCTATCTGGGGCCCGACGAAACGATCCGCGGGCCGGCCGGGTTGGGCGTAGTGCATGTGACGCTACACATGGCCTTGGGCGAGGTGTGGAACCATCTGACCACGCCGGCGATTATCGAAAAGATTGAACTGGCCGATCAGGTGATGCGAGCCATGAACGCGCCGCGGCCGCGCGTCGGCGTCTGTGCTTTGAACCCTCACGCTGGCGAGCAGGGGCTGTTTGGCGACGAGGAGCCGCGACTGATCGCGCCGGCCGTAGCGGCGGCCCGCGAGCGGGGAATCGACGCCTCGGGGCCGCACCCGACCGACACGTTGATGGTTCGCGCCCGCGACGGCGAGTTCGACGCCGTGGTGGCGATGTATCACGACCAGGGACACATCGCGCTCAAGCTATTAGGCATGCACCGGGCGGTGAACGTCACGCTCGGGCTGCCGATCGTGCGGACCAGCGTGGCCCACGGCACGGCGTTCGATCTGGCCTGGCAGGGGCGCGCCGAGACGAGCAGCATGATCGAAGCCACGCGCGTGGCGGCGAACCTGGCACGCCAGCGCATGGAACGCCGCGGCTGAAGTCTTACACCTCTCCCTTTAAGGGAGAGGTCGATGAGCGGAGCGAATCGGGTGAGGGTAAACGGGTTGCCGGCCGATGAACTTGGCGCAAAGGGAATTGAATCTTTGCGCAATGTCGAGTGACCGCGAACGTATTTACCCTCCCCCTGACCCCTCCCTGAAAGGGAGGGGTGTTCGCGAGCGAACGCTACGTCGTCACCTTTGCGTCCTCGCTACTTCATCCACCCTTCGAGCAGCCGCGTGGCCACCTCGTGCAGTTGCTCGGTCTGGCCCCCCGAGTTGTCCCACACCGGGTCGTAGAACACGACCAGTGTCGAGACGATCAGCAACAAGTACGCCACGCAGTTCGCCCAGCGGCAGTCGCTCCAGAACTTGATCGCGGTGCCGAACGAACTTTTCAGGCGCATGTGCCGGAAGTCGATGCTCCAGATCTCGTCCAGCAGCAAGTGCGAGAAGAAGCCGACTCCGATCGCGCCGGCCTTGTAATAGCGCAAGTTCAGATCGCCCGACGAGCAGATCAGGAACGCCGCCTCGGCAAAGATGAACATCACCGGGAAGCTGTGAAAGATGCCGCGATGCACCGTCAGGTGCTTGAGCATGTTGTAGAGGACAAAGCGAATGAACAGGTAAATAGCTGCCCCGGCCAGAATGATCGACTCGTGCGTCCAACCCAGGTGCTTGAACCGGTCGGCCATGGCCATCGGCACCGCGGCCGCCGCGAAGCAGATGCTCTCGTGCATCGGCTTGCCCGGCCCGCTGTCCAAGTCCGGCAACATGCCTGACACGCTGCACAGCGTGGTGGCCAACGCGCAGGTCGAGGCGGGCACATCGTACAACAGGCCCGCCGCGCCGTAACCCACGCCCAAGATCGTGCTCGCCGTGATATGAACTTTGAAGCCAGGCATCGCAACGCATCCCTGCTAGCGAGGTGGGGAAAGGATGAGAGTCCGCGCGGCGAGACTCTAGCCGGGGAGTGCTGGCCGGCCAAGAGCAGGTTGCCGCTCGATGCAGTGCTAGCGGCACAATTGATGGATGGCCCAGCCGCTCGCCGGCTGGGTTGCGCCAGCAACAAGAAGAACCTGCACAATACGGGTACGTCTCGCATTTTTCCCGTCGCTATCGCGACCACGGCCGGCAAGCAGCCGGGCCACCCGCTGCATTGAACCGAACAAGTGTCCAACGTGGCACGCCGCAGGCTGCTCCAATCTATCTTCGAGCCGCCGCGGGTTCTCGATATATTCAGAACCGGCGGCCCAACGGGTCCGGCCGCCGAGCAACTGGTAAGCTACGATTCCCCTATGCAACCGTATGACGTCCTCATGCTTGTGGTCCTGGTGGGCACGGCCGTACATGGCGCGTGGAAGGGGCTGGCGTGGCAAATCGCGTCGCTGGCCGCGCTGCTGGCCAGCGGCTATGTCGCCCTGCAGTTCAGCGACCCGTTGGCGCCGTATCTGAGTTCCAGCACGCCTTGGAACAAGTTTCTGGCGATGTTGCTGTTGTACCTGGCCACGTCGCTGACGATTTGGATGCTGTTCCGCGCCGTCAAAAGCGCGATCGATCGGGTGCAGATGGGCAGTTTCGATCGTCAACTCGGCGGCATCTTTGGCGTGGCCAAGGGGCTGCTCTATTGCACGGTGATCACGTTCTTCGTCGTCACCCTGTGGGGAACCGGCCGCGAGTACGTGCTGCAATCGCGCTCGGGCTACTACCTTTCGGTTGGGCTGCACCGCGCGACGCCCATTCTGCCCAAGGAAGTTCGCGACTACCTGGGCGAGTACATCGACCAGTTGAATCGCGGTCTCGACCCGCGCCGGCCCGGCCCCGGCGGTACCGGCTTGCGGATTTAAATGGAATGGCTCTCTCTTTAGCCCCCGGTCAATGACCGGGGGCCGGCGATGGTGCGCGTGTGGCGCGCACGCCTTTGGCGTTGCGGCTAAACGGACGTTGCTTGAATCTTCTTTGTGAACCAGCGCTTGGCCGACTTGACGATGCCATTGCGTTGCATGTTGCAGCGTGGGCACTGGAACGGCTGGGAGTAATCGGTCGAATGGCTGGTGCGCGTGCCAAAGAGAATCATGCCGGAACCCTGGGGTGGTGACGGTGAATCGTGCGACGAGACGGCTGAACCAAAATGATGAGGTTTGGGGCGTTATAAACTCCCCTGCCTCGGGTCACAAACTTTTTTCGCGGCGCTCGGTTGGTACCCTTTGTAGATGGAGTGTTGGCGGCTTCTGCACGCTCGCGCTCGGTGACACGTTCTGGAACACCTCCCGTCGCGTTCCTTTCCATCATTAAAAACCGACAAGCTCGCGCAGCCGGCAAGTCCGGCGACAGATTGCGGAGCAGGGGGCTGAAGTCGGGCAGGGGGGATTCACCCCAGCGCGGGCTGCCGGGCGGTGCCTAGGTTCGGGCTCTACCCCGGTGTCAGGCCCCTGCCTGCGCGGCAATTTTTGGGGACACGCGACCGGTTGGTTTTGGGCTGGGGCGACGCGAGGTTATTTGCGCGCCGCCACCCTGGTTCGGCGCGAACCGAGCGCGGGTTTGGGCCGCCGGCGCGGCTGCGTTTTATGGGCTGAATTCCGTTCGGAAACAAGGCACGCAGGGTAGATATTCGTCGCCCCGAGCGGCGGCAGGCGAAATGCGTGAAACGGCCGGAAAACGAGGTATTCCACCAAACATAAGAAACACAAGCTGCCAAAGGACTTGCAGCAAATGAACGCAACTCCGAATGGAATTTCGCGCTTGTGCAAAAAGAACGCGATGGCTAGAAGCGTTATTAGTCATTGGTTTTCGCAAGAAACCGATGGTCAGAGGCACGGAAGTTTTTAACGCAAACTTTCGCGAACTCGATTGACTCACCTGGTTCGCAGCCGGGTGAGTTTTTTTATTGGCTGACGTTGGCCCGCGTTGTATAAGAAACGCGGAATCAATCCAATAGCAGTTTTATCGGCCAGCTTTCGACAACTCTGGACAAAACATGAACGGCATTTACGGATTGGCGTTTCTGTTGATCCTGGTCGCCATGGGCATGGGATTGCTGGACGAGAAGCTAAAACGCAAGCTGCGCAAGAAGAGGCGATTCGAAGCCTGGGACGATCGGAAAGAATACCATCGAGTCAGTCGCCCCAGCCCTCGTCAGGTTCTTGGAAAGAAGAACGCATCGCGGCCATCTTATCCCGCCAAGACGGAGCAGCCTGATTCTGACTGGGACCGGCCGCCGGTGCAGCACTGATCGGGTCTGGCTGCAAGTTTTCGCGGAAGCCCTGCGCCGTGGCCGTCGCCCACGGCCAAACTATCGCACGCATCCAATCCCATTGCCGCTTGACGAGCAGGAACGCCAGAGCGAGCAAAACAACAGCGGCAACGACAGGCCCGAGTTGATTGCCCGCGTAGTCGTCGAGGGTCTGCACCCAGTCGAACATGAGGACGTTGGGGATCACGCCAGTCCAACCAGAGCCAGAGCCAGAACCAGACCCATCATCTGGTGCCGGATCATCAGGAGGCGGATCGTCAGGCGGCGGATCGTCAGGCGGTGGGCCAGGGTCGAAAGATAGAACAGAAATCGCCCCGATGAATTGAACATCAGTCGAGCCACCGAAACCGTCATCGGCAGGATAAGTGAGAGTGCCCGCGCTGATGTAAAGCGGGGTCGCGTTGGAAGCAGAATTGGTAAAAGTAATAGTCCCATCACTTCCCATCGCGTCAATGATGGAACGATTGCCCGTCCAGCCATCAGAGGCTGGGACATCATTAACGCTGAAATTGTTTGAATTGACCTGCCAGAATCCGCCGTTGATCAACCCCTGCGAACAATCAAACGCGATCACCTCGACTGACTGCGACCAGACCGCCTGTGCCGGCACAGCAACAAACGCGATAATCAGAAGCAAACGAACGGTTTTCACACTGATCTCCTTCCCGAGGCACGCGCCGCTGTTATTTTTATCGACATTTTCAACCGATCCTTCGCGATTCACGCATCAGTTTTCGCAAGTCGATGCCCATGCGTCGGGCTTCTTTCAAGGCTGAAACCAAACAGCGTTCGGACAGCTTACGATCGAGCTCGAAACTCGCACGAGCTCGGGAGATCAACTCAAAGTCGTCCAGCCCCTGCAAATCAGTTTGAGAAAGGCCATCGCCTGGCAAAGAGAGGCTTGCAACCAGTCCCGCAGTTCGCCAGGCAAGACGCAGGCCCCGAAAACGTCGCTCGACATGATTTCTAAGAAGACGAAGCCGCTGACGCAGCCAAAGAGACTGAAAACCACCGCCAGCGGCACTGTGAGAAGCCCGACAATCCAGCCCGTTAAGTATGGCCAAAGTCTCATGGAAAAACTCCACATCCATTTGAAGGTTGTAACCGGGAAAACTCGCGTCCTTGCGTTTTTTCGTCATGCTGCTTTTCTGTGTTGGTGTTTCCAATCATCCCAATCGCGCTGGCTGATGTTTGGTTCGGGCTCTAAACGACGCCAGCCAACGACTCGTTCCAAAAGTTGGACCTGTGCTACCGAGACTCGGCATGAAAGCCGGTCGGGATCGACGGCGATGTACGTTGCGACCTCATCCCAAGACATGTTGATCGAACAACTGAACGTGTAGTTGCCGGACTCGTCCTGAAAAATCACGTTGCACTTCGAGGTGCAGGCCGCGATTCGTTCACGCGGCGTTCGACGCCGACGCGAAGAGGCTGGATCGTTAAACGAATCGCTTCCGGAGGGCATCCCGCCAGGCCCCGGATCGTCGGGGCCTGGTTCTTCTTCCTGGTTTTCCTCGACGAAGAAACCGCGACTCGTCGTGTAGCGATGAATCTGCCCCTCGTAATCGAGCACCCAATTCGGGAATCCGTGCTCGGGGAACTTGATGAGGTATTTGGTGAGATAATTGACCAGATGATGATGGTCCTGGAATGGTTTCCGACTGTAACGGACCATCCCGAAGCCTGGTCGGTTGGCTTCTTTCGGAGGCAGTCCCTGAGGCCGGTTTGCCTGCCAGAGGTCATCCAGAACTGTTTTTGGAATGTAGCGGGCATCGAGCATCAGATGCCAATGCGGCATCTCGGTGTCCTTCTGCCACTCCAAAACGCAAAAGTAGTCTCTCGCCTGTAAATAGCCGCGATGGTGGAGCTCATTGACGAGCCACCAGATGCAACGGTGCTTGCGAACGTAATCAAAAGCGTCCTGGGGGGACGAAAAGTTTTTGGGATCGACGGTCAAAGTGACCATGTATGGACTGTGAAAGCGATCGGCTCGACGATCGAGTTTCATTCGCAAACGCCAGCCCATGCGAGTGCCGCAGGTCTCGCAAAAATGGCAGTTGCAGCAACAAGCTGAAACGATGTACCGGTTGGCTTCTTGCTGCTCGTCGGTGTTTTCGCACTCAGTCACGTGCCCCTCCGAGTTCATCCACGACAACTTCAACCGAATCACGCAGCCAGCCAATGTGCTCGCTCAACTCTTCGTCCCCGCTCTCCGCAGCACACAAGGCACAGTCATCAAGCTCGCTGACCACGGCTGACAAGAAATCCGCGACAACGCCAATCCGTTTTCGCACTGGCCCCGTGACAGGCTCGAACATCCTCAGTTGGCCCGGCAAATCACGTTTCTTTCGCATCGCAAACTCCCGTAAACAATCTTCTGCTCTTCCTTCAAGTAAACACTCACGCCGCTTTGACACCAAACAGGCCACCTGTGACGCCGATCCCGGCCAGGTAGTGCCGCGTCAATTGCGGCTTCTCAGCCGCTCGCACGAGCACCCAGCCAATGGCGTTGCCGCACGCTTCCTGAGGCACGAAGCAGCACAACATGGCGTGCAGAGCCTTAGGGACGTGGAGGCTGAGGCGACCGATCGGGAAGCCCGCACCGTTCATGGTCCAAGCGTTGTCCTTGCAGGCTTGGAGCAGCTTCTGCAACTCGGACAAGCCGCACTCCATCCAGGCGGCGAACGCTCGGCCAGCGAGCTCCTCAGGGGTCATGCCGTACTCGGCAGCAAGGAGCTCAAGAGTTTCGGCAGCAGCCGAGTACAGAAACGCATGGACCAACCGACAATCGGACATGATTGAAAACTCCGTTTTTCATTGACTCACTCGACGCGGACTATGGAAGCTCCAAAGCCTGTTACGCACCGAGTTTTTTTCCTTGGAAGGGAGGGGTGTACCCCGTGTTTAGTGGGCTTGCGCCCCGTGTTGTTGCACCGCTGTCGCGTCCATCGTTCACACCAGATCGGCGAGCTCGATCATGGCCAGCCAGAACGCCCACTGTGCCGCTCCGCCGCGTTCCTCGCTCGCTGCCGGGCGCTCGCTCGTCACGCCGCTCCGCTCAGACCGCGATGCGAAGCACCGTGTTGGCCAGCACCGTCATGCGGCGCTGGATGTGATGCTCGACCATCGCGGAGATGGCCGGGGTCAGCACGTCAAGAACGTCCGACAGGGCCAGGGACACCACGTCGCCGGTCGTGCAGCCGCAGTCATCGGCCAGGCCCTGACACGACAACCAGGCCTGGTCAGTCAATCGAACGGTGACCAAGGAGCGCCCGGAACAATCTTGCAGACGCTCCGAACCGGGCCGGTCAATCTGGACTGCCGCCACCAATTCCAACTGTTTCATCATGGGACTCCAAAGAGGGAAGAAGAACGGGGCCACCCACGCGGGCAGCTCGACACCAGACTTGCAAAATCGCATCACTGTCGTTGACGCTCTGGCCGAGTCGCCACCAACCTTGCTTGTCGTGCCGCTCATCGTGCCGACGCAAGGAGCCAACCAGATAGATGCCGCCTGATCGAATCACGGCCTCGCCGTCGTAGGACTCCCGCTGAATAACCGGAATATTGTTGATGTACTCTTGCAGTGACGAGTTCTCAAAATGAACGCTGATCTTGCCTGTTTCGGGTCCGACCTCGCGAACCTTGAGACGCAGCGTCAAACCAAGCTGCTGGTAGTTCACGCTGTTAACCAGGTTGTTCGAGGCGCCTTGTGCGATGTAAGTCTGGGTCGGCACCGGAACACGCTGGCCACGAATGAACTCTGCCTCTGAACCGTCGACAAGAAGCAGCAACGGTTCCGCGAGCATCGACACGCCGAGGCGGTCTCGGCTCGCCTTAAGCAGAGCGTCGAAACCGCCCCTCAACGAGGTCGTCGCACCAGGCAGGGCGAGGTTGTTCGACGCCGAGTTAAAAGCAACCGAAACATCCAGGCTCGGAGTGAACGCCATGCCCAGGTCATCGACAACAGCATCCGACGCGCTAAGGACATGCAGTTGACAGACCCACGTCGCCGCTTCGACCTGTTCCAGTCGATCGAGCATCGCCGAGACTCTTTCGAGCACGTCGGCACGTTCGCCCACGATCGTAAGCCCGTCGCCGAACACCTCGCATTTGCCCGAAGCGGAAACGAGAACAGAGACCGCCGAACGGATGCCAGCAGCATCCAAACGGCGAACACGCCGAACAAGCACGCTGCGGTCTTCGGGTTTGAACTGGCCCAGATACCACGTGCCGCCAACGCGATGGACAACCACACCAGATCGACGGGCGAGAAGCGAAAAAACATCTTCGACTCCAAGATCGACAACATCGAGCGTCACTGGTTTTCCCTCGATCGACTCTTCGCACACGGCTGCAATCTCCGTCCTACTTGCGATCAACCGGAGCACCTGCCCCAGGGCCAGATTGTTGCACGACAGGCTTAGCCGCGGTCCACTTGGTCTCGCCGGAACGCTGGTCGCCGCCAACGTCGCGAGCTCCTGGTAACGCTTCTGGAACTCCGGAATCTGTTCCGCGACCTGGGGTCTTGCGCTCCTGCAACTGCACAGGCAGGAAACCGAGCACGCGACCATCATCGAGAAAAACCAGTTTATTCGGCCAATCGATCCTGTTGGCCCGCCGCCCCTTGAGCACGCCATCGCGAATCACCTCATCGAGTCTGTAAACAGAGCCGTCGGCCAGGCCGAAGGCGTCCGGAAAAAGAATCCGCAACTGCGAAGCACGATGAGCAACAGCCTCAAGCTCGGCGATCCGAGACCGCAGCTTGGCGAGCTCGGCGGTTGAGGCACGCACCGCATTTAACTGCTCTTGTGAAATCGAATCACCCATCGCCAACTTAACTCCGGCGGGAGGTTGCCCAACTGAACCAGGCTGAGCAACCTTCCCGCCGCCTGCGATGGTCTTTTGTTGTGCCTCAAGCTTCATCGCCTGGTTGACGTGCAGCATCACTTTCTGAAAGGCCCAGACACCGCCGCCGCCAACTGTCGCCCAAAGAACAGCCGAGGCAAAGATCAGCTTCGGAGCAAGCTGAAAGAAGTTTTTCCGGATGAACCACCAAACAACGCCGAGCTTGGAACGACGCTGGAACTCGTGCAGTTCCGGCTCCGCCCCGGAAGCATCGCCCGAAACTGGGGCGGAATACGAATCGTACATCTCGAAAAATTCGGGACTCAACCAATAAGGATGGGCATGGTTGAGCGTCTTCTTGCCGCCCACATCGCGCCACTCAAGCTGCGCCCCACCGGCCAGGTAGTTGCCAAAAACCACTGCCCGCAATTCGTACCAATCGCGAAGCGAAATCTTGAAAAAGGGATCACGTCGATCTTCGCCACTGATAATCTCGAGCGTCAGGGCACAATGCTGCTTGACGCAGCGGGCCATTTTGTCCTCGTGCTGGGTCAAGAATTCAATCGAGGCACCGCGATGCCGAATCTCGCCCAACCAGTCTTGCCACCTCTTGAGGTGGTCCGAGGACATTTTTTCGCCGCAGAAATTATGAGCCTCGTCAATCGCGATGTGGGCGCCTTCAAGAGACACGTTCGCGAAATAATCCCAAGGCCCCGATTGACCAGCAGCCCACGAATCTAAGGCCCCCTGGTCGATGAGCTTCATGCGTTGAAAGAACGTGGACGCTTCTTGACCGGTTCTCTTCGCAACGTAATCGGCAATGACCTGTTTTTTGATCGGAAAGTTGGACCAGTGAGTGCCGGTTGCGTTGGGCAAAAACTCTTTTGAAAGGAAGAGGGCCGCACGACGGAACGTCTTGCCCGCTCCGGGCAAGCCGACGGTCTTAATGATGGTTGGGCCACGCGCCATGCCTAGACACCACTCACAGTCGGAATCCAGGCCTTGATCCAGCGGACAATCACGATCGACATTTTGAGCACCACCAGGCCGAGAATGACGCAGAGAATCTCGTAGAGCGGGATGAAGTTATTGGCAATGTCCAACCAGTCGAGCACGCGAGTCAGAGCGTCGAGCACCGATTCCGACCCCGTGCCCGATCCATAACCAGCGTCATAATCGAACCAGCAAGGAAGCTTGATCGGGCCACCAAAGATAAACGTCATTCCTTGCCCAAGAGTCGTCGTCCAGCCATCCAAGAGTGCAGCAACGGTGGCAAGAAACGCATTGTTGACCGCGTTGAAAAAAAGTTGAAACATGCTCATTCTCCAAAAAACGCCTTGGGCACGACCACGGCGCAGCAAATCAATCCTGCCGCAAGAAGAATCTGTCTGATGCGATCCCGCATGGTGTTCAACATGGTTCCAACTCCGTTCATGTTGTCCCAATCGCCCGTCGTAAACGTGAGGACGAGGTCTTCACCCCCGGGAAAGAACTGGCAGGGGATGCGAACTTCGTAAGAGGCGGGCGAGCTCGTGCGCCCATCAACGACACCGTGAATCGCCGTCGCCCAACTCATCAGATTCGCTTGAGAATCAATGTCAAGCATCGAATCCATCGTGCGAGCGGATGCGGCACTAAAAAGCTGAGCAAGGCCAAGAGGCCCCGTATCAGCCGGTGGCACATAGCCGGGATCAATGGAAACAGTCTGCGTGCCGGAGAACGTGACGGCTAGCGGCTCAAGTGGGACGATCGTAACAACATTATCAACGAAAACCGGCGTATCGCCAGTTTGACCGAGACTCGCCAAGCACATCAACAAGGTGAACATGTATCAACTCAAAGAATGTGGCGCTGATTCTTACCGAGCACGAACAAACGCCAAGTGAACATTCCGCACAAAACCGCGATCGACCAGGCTCCGGCACGGACGCAAAATGAGATCGTGTTCATCGCGTCCATCAGCGTCGAAAACTGATCGTCAGTCATCAAGCACCAAACAAAAGAGAGGGGGCAGGGCGGAGGCGGCCGCCCTGCCCCAGAGCCACGAGTGGCGAAGCCTAGTGGGCGAGCTTCTTGAGCCAGCCCCAACCGTAGCGAACGACAAGGAAGCCGAAACCAATCACGGCCGCAGCACTGACCACGGCACCGAGGGCCGACCCAAACGCAGTCAACATGGACGACAAATCCACGTACGAAGGAATGGTGACTCCACCACTCTGGGCGAAGCAGGCGACCGGAGCGGCACTCATGGCCAGGGTCAAGGCGACCAACAACGCGGCGTGACCGGCGATGGAGCCACCACGCACCGCACGACAAATCCGACGAAGCAATTCCATTTGCAATCCTCCTACCAAGAAACAAACCAAGCCAGGCACTCCCGGACAGCGGCGGTCGCTGGCCAAAAAAGGAAATACCCGGAGAGAACGAAAAAAAATCCGAAGGCCCAGCCGCCCACGAAGAAGTCAGAGATCGAAGCGAAGCCGTCCATTAGGAAATTCCTCCGGGGAAGAATTCAGAGGGAAAGAATTCGGGAGGAAAGAATTCGGGAGGAAAGAATTCGGGGGGAAAGAATTCGGAAGAAGAGAATTCGAGGGGAAAGAATTCCGGGGGAAAGGAATTCAGAAAAAGGAATTCAGAGACTCGCGAAAAGACTCCGGAGAGCGTGACCTCTCCCAGGATGCTAACCAGCCGCCCACTTGCGGGGAGTCCGACGAGGCCGCACGGCCGCAGCCCCGGAACTAAGCTGCCCGGGCCTGTTGGACCTGGGCTGGCTTCGCTTCCAGCAGCCGAAGCCGATAGCCCTTCGCAGTGAGGACCAGACCGCACTTGACAAGCACGTACTGGCCCTCTTGCAGGCCGGCAGCAATCGCTTGCCCCGGATCGTCTTTGCCAATGAACAGCTTGTCGGTCTCCCCGATCCCGGCCAGGTCGAGGTTGCGAGAGCCAGCAAACTCGCCGCCATGCTGAACCTGGTTCCGCATCACCTTCAGAGGTTCGCTGTACTGAACGAGTCGATCCATCTTGTTGCACTCCGTTGCAGGTGAAATGCTGCTTGAAAATCCGCCCAAAATTTGGTCGCGAAACGCACGCGACCGGGCAGAGCAGCAGGAAAAGTGAAAGGGCCAAAAGACCCGTTTTTCCCGAGGAAAACGCCGGTTTTCGGCGATTGGCCGAACCGAACATAAGAAACATTATCGGACGTTCTTCTGAAGGCTGAAATCGTGTGAGTCGGCTCATGACGCCCCGCTCTGCTGCGGTTCCCATCCAGGCGTTTGCAGGCGTCGATTTGAGTCCCAGGTCGATGGTCCCAGTCCGCGGGCGTCTGAGAGCGTCTGGCGAGGTCGCCATTCGGAACCGAGGCCGGTCGCCGACGCCGAAGCAGGGCCCGGCCCGAGAAGTTTTCGGTTCTCCAACCACCCGCCGGCGCGCCAAAACGGCCGGCCGGCGTGGGATCCAAAAATCGTGATTTCGGCAGGGGGGCTACACCGGGTTTGGGGCCACAGGCGGCCGAGGGGTGAAACCCGCTGGCGCTCCCCTGCTCCATCGTGGAACGATTATGCGACTCATTCAACACTCGCCCCTTGTAGAAGAGGGTGGCGAGCGCAGCTCGCCGGGTAGCGCTCAGGCTGGTGCGACTTGACGATTGTGACGAGACCCTCATCCGGCCTGTCGGCCACCTTCTCCCGGTGGGAGAAGGGCTAGCGCTAGCTCGGTGAGGTGGTAGCCGCGCTCTCGCTTCGCAATGCGGCGCGATATTCGCATCAACCGATCGTGCGGGAATCGCTTATGTCGCCGCGGGCGTTTCGAGGAACTTGCCCATGCGGCGGAACTTTTCGTAGCGCCCGCCGACCAGTTGCTCGGCCGACTGCGCGACCAGATCGCGCAAGTGACGCAGCAAGTACATCTTCAGCCGGGCCGCCATCTGGTGATGGTCCCGGTGAGCGCCACCGAGCGGCTCTTCGATGATGTCGTCGATCACGCCCAACTGCAGCAGATCGCGCGACGTGAACTTCAACGCCTTGGCCGCCTCGGGGGCGTGCTTGGCGCTCTTCCACAAGATGCCGGCGCACCCTTCAGGGCTGATCACCGAGTAGTAAGCGAACTCGAGCATGGCCACGCGATCGCCGACGCCGATGCCCAACGCCCCGCCTGAGCCCCCTTCTCCGATCACCACACAGATGATCGGCGTCCCCAGCCGGGACATCTCGAACATGTTGTTGGCGATCATCTGCGACTGGCCGCGCTCTTCGGCGCCGACGCCTGGGTAAGCGCCCGGCGTGTCGATGAAGCAGATCACCGGCACCTGGTACTTGGCCGCCAGCTTCATCTTGCCGAGCGCTTTGCGATAGCCCTCGGGATGGGCGCAACCAAAGTAGCAGGCGTTCCGCTCCTTGAGCGTCTTGCCTTTGAAGTGGCCGACGACCATCACCTTGTACTCGTCCAGCTTGGCAAAGCCGGTCCGAATGGCCTGGTCGTCGCCATAGGCCTTGTCGCCGTGCAGTTCGAAGAAGTCGTCGAAGATCAGATCGATGTAATCGGTCGTCATCGGCCGGTCAGGATGCCGCGCGACCTGCACGACTTCCCAGGCCTGAAGATTGCCATAGACCTTCTTGCGCAGCTCGGCCACCTCGCGGCGGAGCTTGCGGATTTCGTCCTCGGCGTCGGCCTTGCGGTCGGGAGCGGCTTCGAGCTTGTTGAGCCGGAGTTCAAGCTCGTAGATCGGACGCTCGAACACCAGACGTTGATTAGCGACGGACATGGGGAAGTTGCTGGTTGCTAGAGGCTAGTTGCTAGTGAGGACAAGACGTGACTGGCATTTACTAGCAACTAGGAACTAGCAACTAGCAACTTTTCCGATCACGCGCCCATTCTCTCTAGCGATACCGCCCGCGGTCAATACGTCACCGAGACCAGGAATAGCCCCCCGGCCGGCGCGCGGATGCCCGCTTCGCGCCGCGAACGCCCTGCCAGCACCTCGGCGGCCCACTCGACCGGCTTGCGATGGCGGCCAATTTGGACCAGCGTGCCGACCATGGTGCGGACCATGTTGTACAAAAAGCCGTCGGCCTCGATCTCGAACTCGACCGTGTTTACGTCCGCCTCGCTGCGGCGCACGAACAAGTCGTTCACCGTGCGAACCGTCGACAATCGCTGCGAGCCAGTGGCCTGGAACGCCGAGAAGTCATGCGTGCCGGCCCAGGCCTGAGCCGCCTGGTCCATGAGGGCCACGTCAAGCTGCTGGGGAATGTGCCAAGAATACTGCCGGCGAAAGATGTCGGACGAGCGGCCATCCTGCAGCACATAGCGATAGCGCTTGCGCCGCGCTTCGCGAATGGCGTGGAAACTCAGCTCGACCTGCTCGGACTGGTGAACGACGATGTCCTCGGGCAGTTCCGAATTGAGCGCCATCAGCAGCTTGTCGGCGTCGAGCGTGGTGTTCGAGACGAAGCTGATCACTTGCCCGATCGCGTGGACGCCCGAGTCGGTGCGGCCGCTGGCGGTCACGCGAATGCGCTCGCTGGTCACCTTGGCCAGCGCCGCCTCGAAGGCCGCCTGGATCGACGGGCCGTTGATCTGGTACTGCCAGCCACAGTAATTGGTGCCGTCGTAGGCGATGGTCAGCTTGAACGCGCGGCCCGAAAGGGGAATGCGGCGCGGCGAGCGATTGGCCGCGTTCGGGACGTCGTGAGTTGGGGCCTCGTGCTCAACGCTCATCGGCCGGTTTCCATTGACACAACGACAAGAAGCATCGTCCGCGGCGCGAATTGCCAGGACGGGCCGCTTTCGGTGCCCTCTTGTTGCTGCGCAACCCCGTCAACGCTCATCGGCCGGTTTCCATCACGGACCATTGCTTCTGATGCGCGCCTCAGACCGACACGGCCTTCGGCTTGGGGCCACGCGCGCCGCGGGCGATCAACAGCTCGGCAATCTGCACCGCGTTGGTGGCCGCCCCTTTGCGCAAGTTGTCGCTGACGCACCAGAAAGCCAGGCCGTTGGGCCCCGACAAATCTTCGCGGATGCGGCCGATGAACACGCCGTCTTGACCGTCACAGGTGCTCGGCATGGGGTATTGCTTGTTGGCCAAGTCGTCGACCACGACGATGCCGGGGAAGTTGGCGAACAACTTCCGGGCTTCGGCCACGGTGACCTTGCGTTCGGTCTCGACCAGGATGCTCTCGCTGTGGCAGTTGCTGACCGGCACGCGAACGCACGTCGGGCAGACCTGAATCGAATCGTCGCCGATGATCTTGCGGGTCTCGTACACCATCTTCATTTCTTCGGAAGTGTACCCTTCGTGCTTGGGGGAACCGATCTGAGGGATCAGATTGAACGCGATCGGATGCGCGAAGATTTCGTACTTGTACTCCTGGCCGTGCAGACTCATGTGCGCGCCGTTTTCCAGGTCGCGCTGTCCGGCCACGCCGGCGCCGCTGGTCGCCTGGTAGGTGCTGACCACCACGCGGCGGACCCGCGCGGCATCGTGTAACGGCTTGAGCGCCACGACCAACTGGGTGGTCGAGCAGTTCGGGCTGGCAATCAGCCCCTGGTGCTTGTCAACCGCGTCGGGATTCACCTCAGGAATCACCAGCGGGATCTTGGGGTCCATCCGCCAGTAGCCGCTTTCGTCGACGACCACGCAGCCGCGCTCGACGGCCCAGGGGACGAAGTCGCGGGCGGTCTCGTCGGGAGTGCTGCCAATGGCCAGATCGACGCCTTCAAACGACTCGGGGCGGAGTTCTTCGACGAGGACGTCGCGGCCGCGGAACTTCAACGTCTTGCCGGCTGACCGGGCCGAAGCCAGGAACTTGACGCGCTCGATGGGGAACTTGCGATCCTCGAGCAACTGTCGAATCAAACCACCGACGGCGCCGGTAGCGCCCACCACGGCCAGCGAGTCAAACACGCGAAACTCCCTCAGGAAAATCGTGAAAAAGTCAATCCACGATTATAGTTGCCAGCCGGCCCGAGGGGCAATGTCCCCCCCTGCCCTGTCCGGTCGCCATTCCCGCGCAGACGGGACTTCAATTGGATTGTCGCGACGCCTAGATTCCCGCCTGCGCGGGAATGACGAAACGTGGGCTGGTGTTTGATGACTGATTCCAAGCCGGCGGCTTGGCCGCCGAGATCGGTGGCAAGGCCACCGGCTTGGTGAAATCTGCAACGCAACAGTGAAGTGCCAAGCACTCTACGCCAGCGCTCGCGGGCTGTTTCCTTTGCGGCGTGGGACGGTGCGGCCGGCTTTGTTGCCGCTCCCCTCCCCTACCCCGTTCGGCTTGGCGTCTTCGCCGTCGAGGACGTACCGCACCACCGCCGGCGAGATGAACGACGAGCAGCCGATCAGCATCACCAGCCCGAACGTCATCATCCCCATGCAAACGCCAATACCCAGATGCAGCGGAATGGCGATGAACAAGACCACCGGCCGGGTCAGCCGCGGCCAGATGATGGCCGCAAAGAACAGCTCCCAATAGACCGTCGTTTGCGTCATCACCGCCAGCGTCAACGGCCAGTTGCACAGCCACGTCATGTCGAGTGATTGATACTCCAGGTTGGCGACCGCTCCCCACAATGCGTCGCCAATCCACCACGACTCCCCTTGCATCTTGGAAAGTCCGGCGAAGAAGTAGATCACGCACATGTGAATCTGGATCAGGCGAACGGCCAGGGTCGCGCCGCTGCTGGGGTTGGCCCGGGGCAAGCTCGGCACACCGGCGCGCCTCGCGGCCAGCCAGCGATCAAGCGAGTAGGCGTCGCCGGTCGGTCCCAGCATCAGGTACATGGCCAGCATGCAGTTGATCTGGTCCAGGCCGAACAACGCGCCCGGCGTGCGATTTACATATGACACCGCGCACACAAAGGCCGCGATCGACGCCCCCCGACTGAACAGCCCCAGCATCAGGCACGCAAACACGCCCAGCGCCAAGCCATGCGCGATCCACAGCGCGGTCGGCGATTCGATCAGCCAGAAGTAGCTCCAGGCATAGGTGCCGTCGAACTGTCGGGCCGCCACTGACTGTGAAATCCAGGCGTTGGGGCCGAAGAAGTCGGTGAGGTTGATCGTCCAGACCAGGTGCGTATAGAGGAGCATCGCACCGGCCAGGATGCGAATCATCCCCAGCGTGGCCGGGTCGCTCGGCCCGAACCAAAAGCGGTTCCAGCCGGCCAGGCTTTCACGTGTCAAACGCCGCAAGTATTCGGTCACCAGTTCCATGGCGATTCACTCCGTGGGCCACGCGCGGCGGCCCTCCCCTGCTCTGTTAAGCGCAATCGGCTATCGCGCTGTTTCAATACGTCCCCAGATTTCGATACTGCTTCAGCTTCGCATCGTCGAGCTTCAGCCCCTGCTGCACGTCGGCCATGCTGGGGAACAAGTGGCGTTCCAAGGTCAGCGTGACGCGGCGGGCCTGGTACTTTGTCTTCAAGTGATTGGCGTACGAGCGCGCGAAGTCTTGTTCCCACTGGGTCAGCGGCGGTTGCTCGTCCGGGCGCGGCGCGGGCTGGGGCAAGGCTTGACCTTGGCCCGAAGCGCCCGCCGGCGGCAGATCGGGAGGCCCGGCCGCCACGCGCTCGGTCAACATGAAGTGCCGGTGATAGAGCAACCGCGGCCACTCTTCCGACAAGTTCGGGAACACACCCTTGCGCGTCGAGCCATCGGCCAGTTCGAGTTCATAGTGGACCAGGTGGCTGGGCCCCGGCTCCGGCGCGAAGAACTTATAGGCGTGCCCCAGGAACATCGCTTCCATGTAAGGATAAACGAACGATCGCAGTCGCGATCCGATCCATGACGGCGGCAGCGACAACGGCCCGATGACCACCACGGCGACATGCAGCACGACCAGCATGCTGACAATCGTGCGGACTGTCGGGCCCCAGGTGGGGCGATCCGTGGCGTTGGTTTTCAGTTCGGTGGCCATGGCGGTCGGTGTCCGGGGGATAGAGCCTTTCAAGTTCAGCGGCTATTCGCCTTATCGGCCTCCGATTGGGGCTGAAGCCCAAAAAAGAAAAAACCCTCGCACGACCGTTAAGCCGTGCGAGGGTTTTTCGTCTGTAACAGATTTAACGCGTGCGTCGCCGCACGCCAGCGAGCTAGTTCGCCCGGGCAACCTGAGCCACGCCAAAGTCGATGGCCAGCTCACGGTTTTCGCCGCCGCGGAGCGTCAGAACCTGCTCCTTGACCAGCGTTTCGCCGTTCTGGTCGAGTTCGACCCGGACGACGTAGTTGTTCCAAACCTGGCCGTTGTTCAACCGGCTGGTCGAGAACTCGCGAACTTCACCCTTCGATTCGGTCGGGGTGCCAGCCAAGGTCACGCGGGCATTGGCCGGAACCATCAGGGTCAGGTTCGTGCGAGCCTTTTGCTCGGCCACCTTCTCTTCGGTGTTGGCATCGAAGTTGAAGGCCAGGTCAGCGGCTTCGCCGGCCCGGACGGTGATGCTCTTGGTTTCGGTCAACACGCGGCCGTCGACCATGCGTTCGGCACGCAGTTCATAGGTGTAGGTGAAACCAGCTTCCAGGTTGTGCGACACAAAGCGACGCACGCTGCCGGTGCTGGTCGTGGCCTTGCCATTGACGAACACGCGGGCATCGGCCGGAACGCTGACGATGATCGTCGCGCTGTTGATCGAAGTGCCGTCAGCCGGAGCTGGCTTGGCATCGACCGGACGCTGCACGGCGCCTGGCACAGCGGTGCCCGGAACAACCGAGCCCGGAACAACCGAGCCCGGAACCACGGTGCCGCCATCGATCATCGGGCCAACGCTGTAGCCGGTGCTGTAGCCACCCGAGCTTCCGCCCGAGCTACCCCAGCCGCCCGACGAGCCACCCGAGCTTCCGCCCGAGCTGCCCCAACCACCGGACGAGCCGCCCGACGAACCACCCGAGCTACCCCACGAGCCGTAGCTCCAGCGGTGGTGGTGGAACAAGCCGTGGCGCGGAGCGTAGCCCCCCGAGCTTCCGCCCGAGCTACCCCAACCACCCGACGATCCACCCGACGAACCACCCGAGCTGCCGTAGCCGCCCGACGATCCCCCCGACGAACCGCCCGAGCTGCCATACCAGCCGCCCGACGATCCACCCGAGCTGCCCCAGCCACCCGAGCTACCGCCCGAGCTGCCGTGGAAACGATGCCCGAAAGCGTTGGCTTCCGAGGTCGTGGCCGCCCAACCAACCAGCGCCGCAAGCGACGCCAGCACGAGCTTGCGAAAATTCCATTTAGCCATTTTGAAGACTCCCGAGAGAACTTTGTTCGATGATGCCGAGGAAAGACCCAAAGCTTCAAAAACCTAGCACACAGTTGGCGGGACGTGCGTAGTTTTTTCCGCATCCGAAGGTTGCGGAAAATGCACAAGATTTAACTGCCAAAATACCGTCATCAACTGGGGGAGTGCAAGCATCCAACCGTCAAAATTGGCGTCGGCGGCAAAATCGGTTTCCCCTACTATTCCCGCAGATTACGACGCCAGCCCCTTTTTCACCCGCCTGCCCCAAGCATGGATATTCCCGTTTGGCTCCGGCAATGCCCCTGGCTGTTGGTCGCCTCGGGGGGCGGCTTGGCGCTCTTAGGGGTGGCGGCGATCGCCCGCTGTGAGGAGTTGGCCAGCCAGGCCGCGGGCCGTCATTGGCACCAGCAACTCTTATGGGCGGCGCTGGGGTTTCTGGCCCTGCTGGTCGCCTCGCTGCCGAACTACCGGCGGCTCAATCGGTTGGCCTACGTCATCTATGCCGTGGCCGTGGCGCTGCTGGTGGTGGTTTATTTCTGCCCGCCGGTGCATGGCGTGCATCGTTGGATTCGCCTGGGGCCGCTTAGCCTGCAACCTTCGGAACTGGCCAAGGTGGCCTATGTGCTCGCCCTGGCGCGATTTTTGTCCGACGCGCGCGAGCTGCGCGGCTGGCGCGCGCTGTTCGCGCCGTTGGCGATGACCGTCGCGCCGGTCTGGCTGGTGCTGCGCGAGCCCGACTTGGGGACGTCGCTGGTGTTCATCCCGGCCCTGTTGGCGATGCTGCTGGTGGCCGGCCTAAGGCGGCGCGACTTGCTGGTGCTGATGTTGTGCGGCGCGGCCATGACGCCGGCCCTCTGGTCGCAGATGAGTCGCGAGCAGCGCTCACGCATCACGTCACTGTTTCAACAATCAAACCCCGGCGAGCGTCCCAAGGCCGACGGCTATCAACTGCATCAGGCCAAGCAAGTCCTCGCCCTGGGAGGCGTCGCCGGCAGTTGGCTGCACGAAGCCGGCGACGAGTCATTGTCGTATCACCTGCCCGAGGCGCACACCGACTTCATCTTCGCGGTGATCGGCGAGCGCTATGGCTGGCCTGGGTTGGGGTCGGTGGTGTTGTTGTACTTGCTGCTGGTCGGCAAGCTGTTGGCCATTGCGCGCCAGACGCGCGATCCGTTCGGCCGACTGTTGGTGACGGGCGTGGCGGCGCTGTTTGGCAGCCAGATGTTGATCAACACCGGCATGTCGCTGGGCCTGTTGCCGGTGACGGGCTTGACACTGCCGCTGGTCAGCTACGGCGGCTCGGCGCTGGTGTCGCACGCCTTGGCGTTGGGGCTGGCGGTGAACGTCGGCCTGCGCTCCGACATTGAAATCGCGCCCGGCCCGTTCAGCCGCGCGCTGGTTTGAGTGCGATAGACCACCACCGTCACTCACTCCTCGTGCGACGAGCGATGAACACCCCTCCCTGCCAGGGAGGGGCTGGGGGAGGGTAACGACGTCGCACAAGATTGACGCGGAACCCTCATCCGGCGGCTAGCGCCGCCACCTTCTCCCGGCGGGAGAAGGGTTTGGGCTGCGCCTTGCAAGCTTCACTAACGAATCATTTCGCCGGCACAATCTTGACGTCGTCAACGTCCAACTGCCCGACACCGCCGAGCAGCCCGACGCGCACAATCACGTGTGTCGCCGTCGGCGGCACCTTGACGGTTTCTTCCTCGTTTTGCCAGTCAAATGTCCCCACCCAGGGGCCAACGCCGATCTCGCCGAGGTTGTGCTGCTGGATGTCGTAGAACGTAAAGACCAAGTACGCGACTTCGCCGGGATGAGTGCCGGTGTGAATCTGCTCGCCGCGGACTCTCAAGCTGACCGTCAGCTTGGGAATCTTCTGACCATCGATCGGAAAGGCCTGCAGCGCCTGGCTGCCGCGGCCGGCTTCCTGGTTGGTGAAGCGGATGAAGTGGGTTCCCTCGGGCGCTTTCGGGTCGGTGAGTACGTTCCCCTGCCGCGAATAGTGCCAGCCCTTCGGCGCTTCGACTTCGCCGTCCTTATACGTTTCTTCAAAGCCGCCGTTGATGATGCCCGGGTGCGAAGGATCGGGCTTCACGCGCCGCTCGTCCTCGGCCTTGCCCGTCATTGGTACGAACAGCGTTGGCCGCAGCGCCTCGGCCTCGAGCTTGCCGTTGACCTTGCGAAACAGGTAGAGCGACTGTTGATAACGCTCGCCCAGCGGCACGATCAGCCGGCCCCCCTCGCGCAATTGCTGCACGAGCTTTTGCGGCACGTTCTCGGGCGAGCAAGTGACGATGATCTTGTCGAACGGCGCTTTGTCGGGCCAGCCTTCGTAGCCGTCGCCGACCCTGGCAAAGACATTCTTGTAGCCCAGTCGTTTCAGCGTCTCGGCCGCCTTGCGCCCGAGCGGTTCTTTGATTTCGATCGTGTAGACCTCTTTGACCAGCGGGCTCAGGACGGCCGCCTGATAGCCGCTGCCCGTGCCGACTTCGAGCACGCGATCCTCGGGTTGAGGGTCAAGCTGCTCGGTCATGAACGCCACGATAAACGGCGGCGAAATGGTCTGCTGCTCGCCAATCGGCAGCGCCATATCGAAATAGGCCATGTGCCGCTGGGCGATCGGCACGAACTCATGCCGCGGTGTGTTGCGAATGGCGTCGAGCACCCGCGGGTTCTTGATTCCCGCGCCGGCGATTTCGTGTTCGGTCATCTGCGCCCGCAACTCGGCAAAGCTCGCCGGCCGCGGCGCAGCATTGGCCGTCGCCGCCGCCAGGCAGACGACAGCAACCAACAAGCAACGAACCCAAAGGGCGTAAGCCAGCTTCATCTTGTTCTCTTTCGTAGCGCGATTACGCAATGGCGTGCTGCGCATAATCCCTGGGTAGCACCGACAACTGGTTGTCGGTGTCGCGCAGCGACAAGAGGGCAATGGATCGCCGTCTCGATCCCTCTTGCGGCTGCGCCGCCCGGACAAGCAAGTTGTCCGGGCCACCCGAGCAGTGGTGATCCGCCACAAGCATAACACGATCCCTGGCCAATTCGTGCCCCAATTGGCCGGCGCGAACCAGCGGGCGAAGGCCATTTCTTGTATATTAAACGTCTGGTCCGGCCCGACGGTTCCCGGGCCGCGACTTCCAACTTCGTAACCTGGCTGCTTAGCGTGATCGATCGGCCGATGTACCGGATGCTGGCACTCGACATCGACGGCACCTTGGTCAATAGCAATGACGAGGTCTCGGCCGAAACTCGCGACGCCTTGCGCCGCGCCGCCGAGGCCGGGCTGCGAATTGTCCTGGCCACGGGACGGCGCTACAGCCGGGCCTTACCGTTGGTCGAACCACTGGGAATCGACGCGCCAGTCATTTCGGCCAGCGGCGCGCTCATTAAACACCCGGGGGACCATCGCACGCTGTTCCGTGCTCACTTGGACCGGGACGATCTGCGTGCCCTGCTCCGCGTAGTCGATCAGGCTGGCTTCGACGCCATCTTGTATGGCGACACGTTCGCCGAAGGGTTCGACTATTACTGCCGCCGGCTCGATGTCAGCCAGCCTGAACTGGCCGAGTATCTGGCGCTGAATCGCGATTGCGAGCGCCTCTGGCCGCAACTGGTCACCGAGCCCCCTGCTGACATCTTCGCCGGCTTCGTGATGGGAACCCGCGAGCAAATGGTCGGGCTGCATCACGCCCTGCAGAGCGCCCTGCCCGGTCGGCTTTATACCCACGTCATCCGTTCGCCGCGCTATCGGGGATTCATGTGCGAGATCGCGCCGGCCGGCGCCACGAAATGGTCGGGCGTGTTGCACGTGGCCCAGATTTGGCAGATTGCCGAGCACGAAATCTGCGCCGTCGGTGACGACGTCAACGACTTGCCCATGGTCGAAGGGGCCGGGCTCGGCATTGCCATGGGGAACGCGGTCCCCGAGTTGAAGGCCGCGGCCGATCGCATTGCGCCGACGCACGACGATCACGGCCTGGTGCAAGTGGTCGACTGGTTGCTGGAACACCGCGGCGCGTAACGGCTATCGAGAACGCCCATGCTCCGCTGGATGTTCAATCTGGTTTACGAGTCGATACCGGTAGCGATCCAAAGCGACTATTCGTTGGATGAATCGGTTTCGCGATTGCGCACGGCAACGCGACCGTGGACGCCATTCTCATTCATGGACTCGGGCGCCATCGGCGTAGTCAATGAGAATCGTGTGTCGCTGCAACGGATGGTTTCGTTTGTAAACAATGGGTTCAAGTACCACTTTTACGGCAAGTTCTTGACGCGGGACGATAATCGCGTTGTGCTCAAGGGGCGTTTCACAATGTCGCTCTTTGTCAAAGTGTTCTTGACGATCTGGTTCGGTGGTGTGTTGTTAGGTACTACAGGCGGTTTCATTGCGGGCATCACAGCACTGTCGTCGGGAGATCGAAGCGGGCTGGCTTTCCTGATAGGGTGCCCCCTTTTTGTGGCATTCGCATGCGCGTTCATTCATATTTGCAAGGCCTGCTCGCGCGGCGACATCCCCTGGCTCACCGACCTGATGACCGACACACTTACTTGTCGGCCCGGGCGGGTTGAGATACCGTAAACGTAGGCGACTCCTGCGGTTTGCACGCGGACTCGCCATGGCTGCTGTTTCGCGTCCCGGCGCACAAGGACCGTCGCCATGCATGGCTGTTGGCTCCCCTCCCCTGCTCTGCTGGCGGTCGCCGGTTGGTTGTTGGCCACGGTCGCGGCCGCCGCCGAGCCCGACGCCGCTCAAAAGTTGCTCCTGACCGGCAAGTACGAAGAAGCGATCGAGGCGTTTCAGGAGCTGGCCGACGACCATCCCAAGGCGTCGGCCATCGGCGTGGCGCAAGCCCGCGCGGCCATGGGGCAGGACGACCGCGCGCTCGAAGCGCTCGATGCCGCGCTGAAAAAGTCACCGGACGCCGCCGACTTGCTGGCCGAAAAAGCGTCGCTCCACTTTCAGCATGGTCAGATCGACCAGGCCGACGCCGCCGTCGCGGCCGCACTGAAGAAGGCACCGAACCATCTGTTGGCCCGCTGGATTCAGGCCGAGCGCTGGCGGACCAGCGGCAAACTGGACGAAGCCGACAAGGCCTACAAATCGTTCGTCGATTACTACAACGAGCAAGACGTCACTCGTCCCGAGGAACTGTGTCTGATTGGCCGGGCCGCGGCGCAATATGCCCGCTGGCATGGGCTGAGCGAGCAGTTTACGTTTCTGGTCAATGAACTCTTTCCCGAGGTGTTGCAGCTCGACCCGGCGTACTGGCCCGCGACGTACGAAGCTGGTGTGCTGTTCATTGAAAAGTACAACGACGCCGAGGCCAATAAGCACTTGGAGTCGGCGTTGGAGCTGAACCCGGCCGCGGCCGACGCCCACGCCGCGATGGCCCGACTGGGGGTGCAGAATTACCAGCTTGAGGGGGCGCGCCGGCATATCGACCGAGCGCTCGAGATCAACCCCCGCCACCTGGGCGCGCTGCAATCGCGCGCCGATGCGCACATGGCCAACTTCGAGTTGGCCGACGCAATCGAGACGCTGGAAGCAGCCCGCGCGATCAACCCGATCGATGAAGAGACGCTCGGCCGACTGGCCGCGGTCTGGTCCGTGGTCGATGGCGTGGACCTGCTGGCCAAAGACTCGCGCGGCGCCAAGCTCGCCGCCGAGGTCGAGGCCCGCAATCCGCATTGCGGGACGTTCTATCTGCAGGCCGGCGCGGCCCTCGACCTGACCCGTCACTATCCGGCGGCGGCCAAGTATTACGAGCTGGCCGTGGCGCGGATGCCGCAACTGATCGAGCCGCGCGGCATGCTGGGCATGATGTACATGCGACTGGGTGACGAAGCCCAGGCTCGCAAGCTATTGTCCGAGTCGTTTGAGGTCGATCCGTTCAATGTTCGCGTCAGTAACAGTCTGAAAGTGCTGGAAGTCCTGGACGACTACGCGGTGCTGGAGACCGAACACTTCATCATCAAGTTCGACCGGGTCAAGGACGGCTTGTTGGCCAAGTACGTGGCCCGCTACCTGGAAGACGAGGTTTACCCGCAACTGACCAAACAGTTCGGCTTCAAGCCGGAAGGGAAATCGCTGTTCGAGATATTCAATCGGGCTCGTAACACGCGCGGCCACGGTTGGTTCAGCGCCCGGATGGTGGGGCTGCCCTACGTGGGAACCGTCGGCGCGTGCGCCGGCAAGATGGTGGCGCTGGCCAGCCCGAACGATATGCCTTCGCCGTACAACTGGGCTCGGGTCGTCAAGCACGAGTTCGTACATGTGCTGAACCTGCAGCAAAGCAAGTTCAACATTCCCCACTGGTACACCGAAGCCTTGGCCGTCGAATCGGAAGGCTATCCGCGGCAACCCTCGTGGAACGAGATGTTGGTGGCGCGCGTGCCGGCGGGCAAGATGTTCAACCTCGAGAACATCAACCTGGGATTCGTCCGCCCCAAGAGCGGTGAGGATTGGCAGATGGCATACTGCCAGGCCCAGCTTTACGCCCAGTACATGTTGAAAACCTACGGCGACGAAGCGCTGGCCAAGATGTTGAACTGCTACGCCGACAACTTGAACACCCGCGACGCGCTGAAGCGGTCGTTCAACGTGGACCAGGCCGACTTCGAGCGCGGCTATCGCAAGTACGTCGAGGAACTGGTCGAGCAACTGTCGATCGAGCGCGAGAAGCCGAGCGAGTCGATGAAGTTCGCCGATCTGGTGCGGGCTCAGAAAGAAAAGCCCGACGATCCGGCGCTGGCCGCGCGACTGGCGTCGGCGTACTTCGAGCGGAAGAACTACCCCGACGCTCGCAAGCTGGCCGAGCAGGCCATGAAAGCCGACCCGCACAATGGCCGCGCCGCGGTAGTGCTGGCCCGCGTGCGAATGGTGATCGGCGAGGACGAGGCGGCCAAGGAGTTGCTGCTGAAAGCGGTCGACGAGAAACAGCCCGAGCCGGTGTCGTTGCGACTGCTGGCCGACATGCACTACAAGAACAGCGACTATGAACCGGCGCGGCAGTTGTACGAGCTGGGGGCCAAGACCTGGGCCGACGATGTGCAATGGACCAAGGCGCTGGCCCGGCTGTACCTGAAGACCGGCGAGAAGAAGCGGCTGTTCACGACGCTGGAACGGCTGGCGTCGTTTGACGCCGACGACTTGTTGTTGCGGAAGAAGCTGGCGTACCTGGCGCTGGAAGAAGAGAACTACGCGGCCGCGGCCCGCTGGGGGCGCGAAGCGCTTTACGCCAACGTGCAGGATGGCGATTCACACCGGTTGCTGGCCGACGCCCTGGTCGGGCAGCGGAAGTTCAAGGACGCCATCGAGGAATTCCAGGCGGCGATCTCGCTCGACGAAAAGCAGCCTGCCTGGCGATTCTCGCTGGCCGACGCATACCTGCAAGGGGGCGACACGGCCGGGGCGATCGAAACCTTGGAACGGTTGGTGGCCATCGCGCCCGAGTATCCCGGCGCGGCCCAATTGCTCGAAGCGTTACGTGAGGAGCAAAAGGCCAAGAATAAATAGGTTGGCGAGATCGCCTGGGGAGAATGTTGGCGTCGGCCGGGCGATTTGGTAGGTCAGGCCTTGGCCTGACAAAGTTGTGTATTGTATTGATAAGGATGCCACAATGATGTCAGGCCAAGGCCTGACCTACGACTAGCTAACGATTTCATTGATTCTTTTGAGTCTCTCGGTTCCACCTCCGTTTCGCAGCATCGCATGACTCCATCAGACCCAGCGCCACCGGCCGAGCAACCGAACATCTCGTTGCGGGCGTTCCAGCAACTGATCCGCGACATGTACCTGGAAAAGGATCTGGCCCGGGGGATCGACGGGACGTTCATGTGGCTGATGGAAGAAGTCGGCGAGCTGGCGTCGGCCTTGCGCAACGGCACCCACGAAGAACGCCTGGGCGAGTTCGCCGACGTGCTGGCATGGCTGACGACGATTGCCAACGTGGCGGGGGTCGATCTGACCGAGGCGGTGGCGCGGAAGTACGGCGCGGGCTGCCCCGGCTGCGGGCAATTTGTCTGCGTGTGTGCCAACGCGGAGAAGCCATGAACGCCGTCCGTGTTGCGCTAGTCGGGCTGAGCGTCTTTCTGATCGCTGGTCCTGGCGTCCGGGCAGCGAAGCCTACGTATCTTGAAGACCCCATTGCCGGGCATATCAAGATTGGTATCGGTGGCCATTACCGTGCTGGTTGCTGGACGTCCGTCCGGATTGATTCCCCCGAGCTATCCGTGTCTTTACCAGATGCCGACGGCATCGAAGTTGATTGCCTTGGAATCGATTTGCCACAAGGCGTTGATGTGTTTGATGGTACGTATTGGGGCCAAATCGGTCGCTCTGCTGGCCAGCTCAAAGTAATACGAAACGCCGAGCCAATCATTGGTTCTCTTTCCTCTGCACGAGGCGCTCGCCGGCGGGAAGGGCCTCTGGCGCGAGCGGTGCCGGCGGACAATCTCTGGTTCGTGGGAGTGGGGCGGCGCGACCGATGGCCCTTGTGGAACGTCGATCAAACACAGGCTGGCGACGTGACATTGTCACACCTGAGCCACATCGACGAACTGTGGCTGGATGCCAGAGGGTTGTCCGGAGTAGACACGCTGGTAATGCATTTACCCGAGATCAATCAGGAAAACTATTCTGACGACAAGATTGGCGCAATAATTCCCTGGGTTCATTTTGGTGGTCGCCTAGTCGTATTCCTTGGCGCCAAGGCCGTCGAGGATCTTAACAAGAATCCATCAGGCGTCGATCGAGAGCAGATAACGAGGTTGTTTGTTCCAGTCCGCATCACGGAGACAATAGCACTACCACGCTTTGACGCGTTGGAAAGCTACAGCGGCACCTCGCACCGCATTGTCTCGGCCGGCCGGCGGAATGATACCGGCCTACACGTGCCACGACTTGATGAAGTGCGAGGAAGGGTCGAATTGAGCGAAGCGGGCATTCCACTCATTGTCCGCTCAAAGTGCGGCTTTGGCGAAATCACCTTTGTGGCGCTGACGCTCGATGAAGAGCCCGTCAGCTCTTGGCCAGGCAGACAAGCTTTTGTTAATCGTGTGCTTGGCATCGCGCCAGCAACGCAGCCAAGAGGTGACGAGCATTTGTCACACCGCTTTGGCTTAAGCGACCTGAGCGGTCAGCTCTGTGGGGCGCTCGACTGCTACTCCTCGGTCGGCGAGTTTTCGTTCTGGAAGCTTGTCGCCCTCGTCGTCGCCCTGGCATTGATTGTTGGGCCTGCTGACTATTGGCTCGTCTACCGCCTGCTTCGACGTCCGGCACTCACTTGGTTGACGTTGCCTGCCATGCTTGGCGTTGCCACTTGGTGCGTTGTAGCCATAAACGCATCACGCGACAAACCTGCCATCGTCGCGAGCCAGGTTGATTTGCTCGATTTTGATCTCGCTTCAAACATTCAGCGAAGCAACAGTTGGATGGGGTTGTACAGTAAGCGCAGCCAACGACTCGATGTAAGCGTCTCGCCAAATGCAATACTTGGCATCGAACCTCTCGATACGCGCGTCGGTTGGTTTGCAGCTCCCGGCGTTGGCTGGACGGGCATGCACTCACGCACCGAAGGCGCCATGTGGGCCGGAATTTCTTACGAGAATCACGCGCATCAGCTCACGCAGGTTCCATTCGAAGCCCACGGTACACGCGCCTTTCACTCGCGATGGGGATGGGAATACGAAGTGTCGTCTCTGGTCGATGGCAAATTGCGTGTTGGCGTAGATGGCATACTCCTCGGCTCGCTCACAAACAAGAACTTAAGGCTCCACAACGCCGTCCTCTTGCACGATCGCTGGGCTTGGGAGATTGGCGACCTGGCCCCTGGGCAAACTTTCACTGTGCCGCCGGCGGGGCACAAGGACATCGGTGCGACGCTGCGCGAAACTCGCACGGTCAGCAGTGCCGAGCGCGGCAGCCACTGGCAAGCCGCCCTCGAATACGACGCCACCAGCCGCGAACTGGCCCCGGTCATGCGGGCCATGATGTTCCACGAAGCCATCGGCGGCCGCCACTACACTGGACTTCCCAACGTGCAGCAGGCCTGGCTCGATATGAGCCATTTGCTCAAGGATCGCGCGATCTTGTTCGCCGAGTTGGACGAGGACTTCTCAGCGTGCGACTGGAAAGTCAGCGACTCGAAGACGCCGAACGAGAAGCAAACGATCAAGCCGGCGCGGCGGGTCAGCTTTGTTCGCGTGGTGTTGCCGCTCGAGGCCCCCTCCCCTGCCCCGGTGGGAGGCGCGCCGTGATCGAAACCCGCGAGCTCACCAAAGTCTACGGCCGGTTGCGGGCCCTCGACCGTTTGACCCTCAAGCTCGATGCCGGCGACCTGTTCGGCTTCATCGGCCGCAACGGCGCTGGCAAGACGACCACCATGCGCATCCTGGCCACGCTGCTGGCGCCGACCTGGGGCGAAGCCTACGTCTGCGGCCAGTCGGTCTATACCAACCCGCGCGAGGTGCGACGGCTGATCGGGTTCATGCCCGACAGCTTCGGCGTCTATGACGACATGCGGGTGATCGAGTACCTGGAGTTCTTCGCCGCCGCGTACCGGATCAACGGCGTGGCCCGGCGGCAGGTGGCCGAACGGTCGCTCGAAATCGTCGACTTGGGATTCAAGCGCGACGAACTGGTCACCAGCCTGTCGCGCGGCATGATGCAGCGGCTGGGCCTGGCGCGGGTGTTGTTGCACGATCCGCAAGTGCTGCTGCTCGACGAGCCGGCCAGCGGGCTCGACCCGCGCGCGCGGATTGAAATGCGGGCTCTGTTGCGCCGGCTGCGCGAGACGGGCAAGACGATCTTGGTCAGCAGCCACATCCTGCCCGAGCTGGGCGAGGTGTGTAACAAGATCGGCATCATCGAGCACGGGCAGTTGCTGGTCGCCGGCGACGTGGCCGAGGTGATGCGGCGCGTGCGCCAGCAAACAGTGCTGCGCATCGTGGTCGTTGGCGAACCTGACGCCGCGGCCCGAGTGATCGAGCAGCACCCCGCGGTCGAAACGGTGAACATCCGCGACGGTCACCTAGCGGTGCAACTCAAGCGCGAGGCGGGCGATTACAGCGAGTTGCCGTCGCTGTTGATCGGCGCTGGTTTCAAGCTGACCGAGTTCCGCGAGGAAGAGATCAATCTCGAAACGGCGTTCTTGGAACTTACGCGCGACATGCGCGCATGACATTAGCCCCCGGTCAATGACCGGGGGCTTTGCGCGAGAAGTGATGGTTGTAGCCGTCAACTTTAGGAGCGCTCATACCCTCCCCCCTGCCCCTCCCTGGAAGGGAGGGGTGTTTGTCGCTCAAGCGGTCAACGGCGCGGGGCGGCGGGTGGTTCATTCGCCGGAGCGTCGTCGCGCATGTCGTGCATCGACGCCCGCACGAACAAGTACAAGCTCGCGTCCTCGACCGCTTCGCCGGGGAACGACATCCCGCCGACCAGCACCAACTGATCAACCGGCAGCCGGACCGTCGTCGACAGCCGTTGCGTGCTCATCGACGGGGCGGCTTGCCGCTCGTCCCAGGCCCGCTCGGCCAGATTCTGGGCCTCGCGCGGTTTGGCGTTGTGGTGCTGATGAATCCGCGCCACGCGGCTGTGCAGGTCGACGACGATGAACTTGCCTGAGCTGCTGATGAACGGCGTGACTTGCAGGCCCGCGCCGTCTTGCAGCACGGTGATCTTGGGCGTGTAGAGCACGTCGCTGGTCTCTTTTTTGGCGTCGGTCGATTTGACGAACACGGCGTTCAGATCGGTAACCGCCAGCGTCTGCTCACCGGCCACGGTGTGGACCGTCTGGCCGTTGTAACAGGTGAGCATGGCGCGATAACCCGAGCCGAGCTTCGCGTCGGGCGGCGGCAGCTTGCTCCAGGCCTGGTCATCGATCGCGCCGAACGGCAGTCGCGCCTCGATGCGCGGTGGCACCAGCGCGGCCAGTTGCGCATCGGTCAGCCACACCCACGTCGCCTGAACGGTCACCGTGCGCAGAGTTTTCCAGCGCTGACGAAACTGGGCCAGCAAGCTTTCGATTTGTTCATGCGTCTTGGTCTCGGCCGAAATCAACAGCGTGTTGCCCAGCCGGGCGATCGAGCTTTCGCCGCCGACGTCGGCCCAGGCGCTGGGGGCGATCGTACTGGTGATCGCAGAGATCAGGTCGTCGAGCGTGGTCCGCACACCAGTCGAGTGAGATGTCGCGCCCGAGCCCCCGACTTGGGCCAATACCGTGGCGCGATCCGCAGCAGAAACACTACGGCTGTCACTTGGAATGCTAAAGAAGCCACCTCCCCCGCCCACACCGCCGCCCATTCCGCCACCAAGCCCTCCCGCCAAATGCGAGGCCGCATCGTACGTAGGGAAGAGCGTTGTCTGCGGCTGGAAATCATTCAGCGTGCTCGCGCGATAGTTCGGCGCCACGGCGAACAAGTCGTTCAGGTCGTAAAGTCGCACGACCAGTCCGACGTCGCGCGCCGCGGGGCGTTGCGTGCCGATTTCCGAGATGCGATCACTTCGCTGCGTGGTCACTTCCAGCCGGCGTAGTTCGCCTTGTAGTTGATCGAGTTGATCGCGCAGCTCTTGCGCGCGATCTCGCGAGACCTGAGCCCAGACCGTTGACGAGGTGCAACACAACGCAACGACGAACGTCCAGCGCAGCGCCTGGTGGAACATGGCGAGAACTCCTCTACCGAGTGAAAGGTCGCACCGCGCCCAGGGCACGTGCGGCGCGACGCAAAGCCAGCCGTCGTCGCACCCGATTCGATGCGCGCAGCCGCGGCGGAGTTCCCGATTAAGGATTTGTCACGCGGAGGAAGCGAGTCAGCGGCGCGTGATTACGCGCCGTACTTGCCCAACCGGCCGGCGTTGGCCAGGGCCAGCGACATCAGATACTGGGCCTCGAATTGCCCCAGGCCACCGCGCAGCGCCTCGCGCTCGCTGAAGCCTTGGCAATGATCGAACCGGGCGCATTCCGACACCAGCAGCGTCGGCACGCCGTGCCAACTGTGGCTGCGCAGGAAGCTGGGCGTGCTGTGGTCGCCGGTCACAATCAGCACCGTCGGATCCAACTCGACGATCCGCGGAACGACCGTGTCGAGCTCTTCGATCCGCGCCACCTTGGCCGGGAAGTTACCGTCTTCGCCGGTGCTGTCGGTGTACTTGAAGTGAATGAAGAAGAAGTCGTAATCGTTCCACGATTGCTTCAAGGCGTCGATCTGTTCCGACAGGGTCTGGGCCTTGCCCAACAGTGTCATGCCGGCCAAGCGGGCCAGCCCCTTGTACATCGGGTAGACGGCAATCGCGCTGGCTCGCAGACCGTACAGTTCTTCATAGCTTGGCAAGTGCGGCTGGGGCGAAAAGCCGCGCAGGGTCAGCCCGTTGGCTTTCTTTTCGCCGGCCAGAATCTTGTTGGCCTGCTTGATGAACTCGGCGGCGATCTCGGCGGTGCGCTGGCTGGCGGCGTCGGCCCCCTTGGGGGCCAAGGGGGGCACGCCGGTGGCTTGCGGATCGGTGTCATGGACGTTGCCGCCGAGTCCTTCGCCGCGGAACACGACCACGAAGCGGTGCTCCTTGACCGGCTCGACGAACACCTCGACGCCGGGAATCTTGACGGCGCGCAAACGGACGGCCAACGGAGCGCTCTCTTCGCTGCTAATGCGGCCGGCGCGGCGATCGCTGATCTTGCCCGCCGCGTCAAGCGTGCAGTAATTGCCACGGGCGGCAACGTCGTTCTTTTGCAGCTCGAAGCCGATGCCCGTCGCTTCGAGCGCGCCGCGACCGATCAGAAACTTCAACGGATCATAACCGAACAGACCCAAGTGCCCTGGTCCGCTGCCCGGCGTGATACCCGGCTTGACCGGAATGCTCAGCCCCATCGTGCCCCGGTGGGCCAGCGCGTCGAGGTTCGGCGTCCGCGCGGTTTCCAACTCGGTCAGCCCGCCCGGCTCAAGCGGCAGGCCCCCCAGCCCGTCGGCCACGAGCATGACAATTTTCGAGTCGTTCTTCTGGTGCAAACTGCGCATCAGGTCGTGGAGGTCCATAGCTGGCTGGCCGATCGGTTGAGGAAGAAGTGAAAAGAAGTCGGCGTCGGGACACGCCGCAACCTATGCCTTCTACCCTTTGGTCGTCGGCGCGACAAGGGCCGGCCCCGGCGGTTGTAAGGTAGCTTGTGTCGCAACGGCGCGCTTGATGAGCGGGCGTTCAGCGATCATTTAGGGGCGTAATAGTTAGCCTGGTGAAACCGGGCGGCCCCTGCGGCAGGATGAGCTTTTGCCCATGTGTTGTTTCCGCCCGCCACTGGCGGTGGCAGCAGCCACGATGGTTCGGTATCTTCAAGGGCGTGGCCGCACCGCCTACTCGCCCAGCGAGGCAGCGCCGTGTCGGCCGCCCCCTTGTCTTGTGTTTCTTCTTACCCTGAGCCAGCAGCGTGTCGTATGAGCAACAGCGTCCAAGAGCCGATCGTTTACGATTACCGCGCCGCCCTCATCCTCCAGACCGGAATCAGCCAGGAGCAGATTGGCGCGCTGGTGCCGCGGCTTGATGCGGCGCGGGCCGAGGTGTTCGCCGATCTCGAGTTGTGGCACAGCGGTGTCACGCCGCCGGTCGAGAAGCAGCCCCTCGACGCCGGCTTTATCGACATGCCCGAGCGGTTGCTGGCCGACTATCGACTCGATCGGCAACGGAGCGAACTGGGCCGCATTCTGGCCACGGCGCGGCGGTTGTGCGAACAGGTCGATCGCGTGGTCATCTTGGGCATCGGCGGCTCGTACATGGGGGCTAGGGCGTTGTTCGAATCGTGCTGCCACCCCTACCACAACGAGCTGAGCCGCGCCGAGCGTGGCGGCCGCCCGCGGATTTATTTCGAAGGGAACAACGTCGACAACGATTCGGTGCAAGGGCTGCTCGACGTGCTAGGGCGCGAACGCGCGGCCACCAACGTCGATGAGCGCTGGGCGATTGTCTGTATCAGCAAGAGTGGCGGCACCATGGAAACCGCCGTCGCCTTCCGTAAGTTCCTGGCCGCGCTCCACACAGCGTGCCGCAACGACCCGGCGCGGTTGCCCGAGTTGATCGTGCCGGTAACGGGCAGCAGCGGTCGGCTGCATGACCTGGCCCGAGCGATTGGCTGTCCTGAGTCGTTCCCCATTCCCGACGGCGTCGGTGGGCGGTTCTCGATTCTGTCGGCGGTCGGCTTGCTGCCGGCGGCGTTGTTGGGGCTGGACGTGGTCAAGCTGTTGGAAGGGGCCGCGGCGATGACCGATCGCTTCGAGTCGGCGCCGCAGGGCTCGAACCCGGTGCTCGATTACGTGGCGGTCTGCCATCTGATGGAGGAACTGCGCGGGGCGAATATTCGCGTGCTGTCGTGCTGGAGCAAGGGGCTCGAAGCGGCCGGGCTCTGGTACGACCAGTTGTTGAGCGAAAGTCTGGGCAAGCACGAAAAGGGGGCCACGCCGATCACCGTGGTCAACACCCGCGACCTCCACTCGCGCGGCCAGCAGCACCAGGAAGGACGCCGCGACAAGCTGATTACCAATGTGATCATCGACCACGTGCGACGCGATCGGCTGGCCATCGGTAAATCGGAACTGGACCAGGATCAACTCAATTCGCTGGCCGACAAGACCCTGCCCGACATCATGAGCGCCGCCATCCAGGGAACGAACCAGGCCTATGCCGAGGTCGGTCGCCCGACGACCAATCTGCACCTGCCGCGGGCCGACGAGCCGGCGATGGGACAACTGTTCCAGATGTTCATGTTGGCCACGGTGCTCGAAGGTCGCCTGATCGGCATCAACCCATACGGCCAGCCGGGGGTCGAAGCGTACAAGAAGAACATGAACGCGATCCTGCGCGGGAAGTAAGCGGAGTAGGTCAATCGTAGGTCAGGCCTTGGCCTGACAGAGTTGTGCGCACAATTGCGTCAGGCCAAGGCCTGACCTACGGCTTGCCAGTTGGTTCGGGTGCCATGCTCAAGTCAGCAGACTTGAGCATGTGAAGCATGCAATAGGCATGCTCAAGCCTTAAGGGCTTGAGCATGGCACCCAAGTCCAATGGTGAGTATTGGTGAAGAGTGATGCGGTAAGTGGAGACCTGAACCATGTCCACCGAATTCACCTGGCTTGGTCATGCCACGTGGTTGGTCAAGACCGGGCGGCACGCGATCCTGGTCGATCCGTTCCTCGACGATTCGCCGACGGCCACGGTGAAGGCCGCCGATGTTAGCGCCGACTTCATCCTCGTCTCGCACGGCCATGCCGATCACGTGGCTGACGCGGCGGCCATCGCCAAGCGAACCGGCGCGCTGGTGATCAGCAACTATGAAATCTGCAACTGGCTCGCCGCGCAAGGGGTCAAGCACACGTCGGCTCACAACCTGGGCGGCGGTTCGGAACAGGCCTTCGGCCGCGTCAAGCTGACGATCGCTCATCATAGCTCGCAACTGCCCGACGGCGGCAATGGCGGCAACCCGAGTGGCTTTCTCCTTTCGCTCACGGGCGGCCCGCGGGTCTACTTCGCCTGTGACACCGGGCTGTTTTACGACATGAAGCTGATCGGCGCGGGCGGAGTTGACGTGGCAGTGCTGCCGATTGGCGATCTGTTCACGATGGGCCCGGGCGACGCGCTCGAAGCGGTGAAGTTGGTCAACCCGCGGCACGTGCTGCCGTCCCACTTCAACACCTGGCCGCCGATCCATCAAGATGCCGCGGCCTGGTGCGCCCGCGTGAAGGCCGAAACAACGGCGACGCCACACTTGTTGAAACCAGGCGAGAGCTGGGCGTTGTAGAAGTTGCTAGCGGCTAGTTGTTGGTTGCTAGGAAAGGCATCTGGTTCACTAGCAACTAGGAACCAGCAACTAGCAACTTTTTCCTAGTACTTCGCCAGTTCCTTCACCACGCCGTCGGGCTGGATGGCCTTTAACGTCTGCTGGGCCATCTGGGTCATGAACCGCAGCTCGCTGCCGATGGCGATGAACTGCATGCCTTGTTCGGCTCGGGCCAGCGCCGCCTTGGGCTCCATGGTGTGCATGCCGGTCGGACAGCCGGTCTTCTTGCCGGCCGCCACGATCTGGGCCAGCAGATCCTCGAACTCGGCGTCGGTCGCCTTGCGGCCGTCGGGCGTGGTCATGTTGGCGCGCAGATCGACTGGCCCGACGAAGATCGCGTCGACGCCCGGCAGCGCGTAAATCTTCTCGGCGTTGGCCACGCCAGTCGGGCTTTCGGTTTGCAGCACGACTAGGATTTCGTCATTGGCCCGCTGGTAATACTCTTGCGCCGTGGTGTCGAAGTTCATGGCGTGCATGCCGCCACCCAGGCTGCGGTTCCCTTCGGGCGGGTACTTGGCCGCGCGGATCGCGATGGTCGCTTGCTCGACCGTGTCGATCATCGGACAGACAATGCCCCACGCGCCCGCGTCGAGGACGCGCTTGATGAAATCGTGATTCCCCTTGGGCACTCGGGCCAGCGGCACACAGCCGGCGTCGGCGATACAGCCGAAGATCATGGCGGCCTGGGACCAGTCGATGGCCGAGTGCTCGATGTCGAGCGTCAGCCAATCGAAGCCCATCCGGGCCAGCACGCGCGTGGCGTACAAATCGCCCAGCGACAGCCAGGTGCCAAAAGTAGGTTCGCCCGCTTGCAGTTTTCGCTTGACCGGGTTGGTGCGCATGGAAGTGTGTTTCGTGGGTGAGGGACGGGAGTGGTTCGTGGTGGGTTGCGCCGCAGCAGCCTCAAGCGCGGCGGTTTCCAGCCGGCGGCCGATGCGTCATAATCACTAACAAATAACGGCGCTGCGCCCGCGACGCAAGTGCGCGGAAGCGTGCGGCCAGGGTTTTAATGCAACAGCAAGCGTCGGAACATAAAGCGGCGCCTTAAAAAGCAACGCACCAGAAAGTAACACTGATGAGCGATTGGGTAACCGTGGCCCGGGTGGGCGAGATTCCCGAGGGACAAGGGGGCACGTTCACCGTCGGCGAAAAGCTGGTGGCGGTGTTCCTGGCCGACGGCCGGTACTTCGCGATCGACGATTTGTGTCCGCACATGGGGGCCTCGCTCGGCGCCGGCGAAGTCGTGGGGGGCGCGGTCACCTGTCCTTGGCACGCCTGGCGGTTCCGGGTCAGCGACGGCTGCTGGCTCGATAACCCCAAGCTCAAGGTTGCCTGCTTCGAAGTCCGCGTCGAAGGGGACGCGATTCAAGTGAAAGCGCCGGAGTAGCAAGGCGGGGAGTTTGCTCCTGCCTTGGGTAGCCCAGGTAGCTCGTCTACCTGGGCAGGCGCAGCCTGCAAGAGGGAACGAGCAAAAGCACGCAAGGGTTGTGTGCTGCTTCGTTGTTGCACGCAGCGTCCGACGCCTCTTGTCGCGGCGCGACACCGGTTGGCGAGCAACCGGTGCTACCCCAATGATGTCGAATCAGGGGACAAGCCGAGCATTCAGCCAATTGGCGTAGTCGAGTTCATCGGCCCGGTCACCGAAATCGACAATCAAGCTCAACAGTTTCCCGTCGCCCAACTCGACGCGAACCGGCACGGGGGCGTCGCCGCCGGTGATCTCGGGACTGGCGAACTTTTCTGCGGCATCGACAAACACGCGGAAGCGGCAACTGCCGCCGCCGCGCGCGGCATCGTCGATGGCGATCTCGCTCTCGAACGTCCGGGCCGTGCCGTCCAGCTTGAACGTCAACCGCGACGTGCTGTGCATGCCGATTCCTTTGGCGTACAGCCGCCGGCGGGCCCGCAGTTGCGTCCCCAGCACATTCCGATCGCGCTCGTACGGCCACTCGACCGACAGGTAGGGCAAGTGCCGATACCCCTCGGGCGTCATGTCCGACAGATACTTCGCCGGCCCGTCGAGCGGTTGCAGACTGACCAGGCTTTCGGCCGTGGCGATCCAGTATTGCTGCGAATCGTTAAGCAGCCCTTTGGCCGGCGTCAGCAGCACGTGTTGTTCTTTGCGCTCGATCTGTGACACGAGCACTCGCGAACCATCGCGCAGTCCGACCAGCATGCGCGATTTCAGTGGTGTCGGCCGCGCCAGCAAAGCCGGGTCGAACACCACCGACTGCAACCGTTCGAGCGAGAACGCGCGATCGGCTTCGCCCACCTTGACCGTTAGCTGTCGATCGTCCCAGGCGGTGATCGGTCCGACGACCTGGTCGCCGTTTTCCAACCGGACTTGGTCCCCTTCGGTGTCGCGCGGCTGACCGTCGGCTATTAGCCGATTGATCGCCTTGTCGCGCGCTTGCCGGTCGCCGGGCAATTGAATCAGCACACCGCGGACCATTTCGATCGGCAAGCTGAGCTGCCCCAGTTCGCTGCGTTGGAGTGTCAAGCGATCTTTCGACCAGCGCAGCAACTGGGCCGGCTTGGTCACCGGCGGCGAGAGCCCGGGCGAGATCCAGCTGCCATCAATCAGAAACACGACCGGACCATGCACCAACTCGGCTGGCGCGCCCCACGAGACGATTTCAGCCAGCGGCCGGTCAATTGGCTCGCCACTCACCGGCTGCCAACGCCCTTGCCCCTCGGCGGAAAGTTGCACCAGCGACGCCGGCACGCTTTTGCCAACCAGCGGCAAGAGCCGCGGCAACTCCTCGGCTCGCGCGGCGCTTGCGCAAAGCAGCGCCGCCAGCAGCATCAATCCAGCGCCAAACTTCATACGCGATTCTTCTCAGCGCTGGAAAATAGGAAGGTAGTTGTTGGGAATTTGCAGGATGATGCAGGCCATCGCCGTGCCGTACTCCTGGCAGATCGAATCCATCCACGAGCCGTCGTCGCGCTGGCGAGCCAGCAGCTCATCGCGAATTGCCGGGTACCAGCGCCGCCAGTTTTCGCCCCCGGCGTGCCAGGCGGCCTGGACGGCGTAGTAATGGCCATAGAAGTAATGGCTCTCGCGGTTGAAGAACCCGCCGCGGGGTAGATTCTCCATCATGTAGTGTAGCCCACGCTCGACCTCGGGCCCTTCGTAGATGCCGGCGCTGTACAGCGCGACCACGCCGGCCGCCGAGCGCGGGAACGCGCTTTGGCCACCTTGGATCATGTACATGAAGCCGCCGTCGGGGTTCTGGCTGCGCTTCACATAGCCGACACAGCGATCGATCGTGTCGTGGGGGACGAACATGCCGGCGTTGCGCGCCGCGCGCAGCGCCATCACCTGGCAGATCGTCACCGACAGATCGGCATCGCGCCGCACGGGCTGATAGCGCCAGCCACCGTCCGAGTTTTGTGTGTTAATGATTAACTCAACTGCCTTGGCCAGCTTGTCGCGAATGGCCGTGCGCTGGGTCATGCCATAGGCTTCGGCCAGGAACAGCGTGGCGAAACCGTGCCCGTACATCGGGCCGTGGCTAACCGATTGTTGCGAGACGTTGATGAACCCGCTGTCCTGGCAATTGTCCATGATAAAGGCGACGCAGCGGTCAACCTCGGCCCCGTAGCGGCTGCGCCCCGGCGTGCTGCCGCTGGCCATGAAGGCCATGCCGGCCAGGCCGCAGACGGCGACGTCCTTGCTGTAGCCGCCGTTGCCGAACGAGCCGTCTTCGAGTTGTTGCTTGGCCAGAAAGCTCAGGCCGCGCTCGACGGCGCGCTCGGTCTCGGGGGTGACAAACTCCACGGCCGTGCGCTCGGGGTCTTCGTCGAACGCCCGGGCCTGCGCGGCAATGCCGAGCAACACGCACGCCAGCGCGCCACGGAGCAAGATGGTAGTCATGGCCGTCCCTGTCGTTGTTCGCCTAGGGGCGCGAGGTCGAGCCCTTCTTGCGCTCGGCCAGGGCCTTGAAGTATTGTTCGATCAACAACTCGTACTTGGGCAGAAACCTTTCGGTCGAACCTTGCAGCATTTGCTGACGCAGTCGCGGCGGCAGCTCGCCCCAGATGTCTTTCAGGGCGTCGTCCAGCTTCTTGGCGTCGACTTTCTCGGTCTCACGCTTGGCGAGCCCTTCCGTGCTGTCGCGGGCGGGTTGTTGCGAGGGGCGCTTGCCCCCCTGGTTCGCTTGGCCTTGCTGCTTTTGCGGCTGGGCGACTTGCTCGCGTTGTTGGCTGCGCTTCGATTGCGACATGGACGAACTGCTCGACTGTTGCTGCCGCTGTTGCTGGACTTGCTTGATCAGCTCTTCAAGCTGCTTGACGATGTCCTGTTGCAGCTTCTGGACCGCTTCGTCGGTCTCGGCCTGGGCCAGACGTTGCTGGGCGTCGCGCATCTGACGGTTCAACTTGACCAACGGGTCGTCGCTGTCTTCTGCCCCGCCGCCGGGGCCGGCCCCTTCATCTTTCTTGTCGGTCTTGGGCTTCGATTTGCCATCGTCGCCAAGTTCGCGGAGCAGATCGTCGTCGAGCGCGCTTGCTCCCGAGGGCTTCTTGGGTTGCGGCTTTTCGGCCGGCGTCAGCGGCTTTTTCTTGCTGTCGCCTCCCAAGGCGTCAAGCAAGTCGTCGTCTAGCGACGCAGCGGGCTGGGCGGGCTTTTTTGTGGCCGCGGGCTTGGCCGCCTCGGCCTTGCCGGTATTCTCAGGCTTTGTCGCTGGTGCTTCGGGCTTGGCCGCGGGGTCGTCGGCCTGGGTGCGCGGGGCGACGCTGAACAACGTCGCCAAGAGCACCACGCCGATCAATAATCGCCACATCATGGCTGCACCTCGCCGGCTTTGCGCTCGGGATCGATCATCTTCTTCAAATCGTCGTCCAGGTTGTCCTTCTCGGGATCGGCCGCCGGCTTGGTGATCTCCAACAGCAGGTCGGCAATCTCGCCTTGCTGCCGGCTCAGCTCGGTAATCTCGTCGAGCTGTTCCTTGGTCGGTTTGCGGGCGCCGAGCTGATCGGTCAATTGCCGGACCCGGTCGTTCACTCCTTGCTGCATCAGCTTGAGCAGCTTCAACTCCGACAGGTCGACGCGCGGGCGGCTGTCCTTGCCGCCCCCCTCGCCTCCGCCACCTTGCTGCTGTTGCTGTTTTTTTTGGTCGGCGTTGTTGTCGGGCTTCAATGCGTCGAGCAGTTGCGCCAGCCGCTTGTCGGCGTCTTGCTGGGGCCGCTGCGTCGGCTCGCCGGTGATGCGTTGGTCGAGCCCTTCGGCGGCGCGGGTCATGTGCCGGGCCACGTCGCGCAAGGCCAGATCGAACGCCGGCGCCCCCTGCCCCAATTGCTCGGCGATGCCTGTCGACTTGCCCGACAAGGCGCGTTGCGCCCGGCCCAACTCGCGCAGGCTTTGCCACTGGGCCCGCTTCAGGCCTCCTTCGGTTTGGGCGATCTCGTCGTAGTGCCGGGTGTCCTCGTGCAGCTTGAGTTGCTGTTGGCGCACAGCGCGCAAGGTGTCTTCCATGCTGGCCATCAACTCGTTGGCCAAATCCTGCTCGGCCTTCTTGCGCTGCTGGGCGAGCTGGCTCTGGGCTTCGGCCAAATCCTGCTCAGCTTGCTTCGCCTGTTCGGCGGCATCTTGGCTGTGCCCCGATTCGCCTTGCTGGCCGGCCTTGGCCATCTTCGAACTGGCCTTGCCGGCGCTGCGGCTGGCCTTGTCGGCTTGCAACCGCTGCAGCGAGCGAGCCATCCGCTCGGCTTCGGCTTGAAGCTGCTTCTGCTCCTTGGTCAGTCGTTGCAGTTCTTGATCGCGCTGTTTTGGGTCGGCGATCTTGGCCGCCTCGTTCATCTTCTTGCGCAGCCCTTCTTGTCGTTTGAGCAAATCGGCAAGCTGGTTTTCCGCCTCGCGCAGCTTGCTGACCAGGCGTCCCAGTTCGCGCTCGCGGCGATTGGCCAGCACGTCGAGCATCGACTCCAGCCCCTTCTGCACTTGCTGCTGGGCCGCCGAGGCCTGGCCGGTTTGATTCTGTTCGACCTGGCGAGCGGCTTCGCGCATCTGGCCGGCCAGTTGTTGCTGTCGAGCCTGATGCAGCGCGTCTTCCAGGGTTGTCGCCGCCAGCGGGTCGTTCTCGCGCAGCTGGTCTCCCATCTGCTGCATCCGCTGTTCGAGCTTTTCGAGATTGCGGGCCAGGGCCGATTGCCGCGCGCCGAGCTTCTTCAGGTCGGCCAGTTGCTGCGGCTTGAGATTCTTCAGGTCGTTGCTTTGCGTTTTGGCGGCGGCTTGCTCGGTGTCGCGGGCCAGTTGTTCCTGCTCGCGGCGCAGTTGCCCCACGTCGCGATGGAAGCGGCGGTAGTTGTCCCACTCGGAAAGCTGGCCGAGCATCTGTTCCAGCGTGTCGATCGTTTCATCCTGCTTGGCGCCCGCCTCGGCCAGAGCGCTGCGCGCGACGTCGGTTGGCTTATTCGCGGCCGGCGGCTGCTTGCCGCTGGGCTTGCCTGATGCCGAGGGCTTACCCTGCTGTGACTCGCCGCTGGGCTTATTGTCGCCCGCCGATTGCTTGTCGCCAGATTGCTGCTTGTCGCCGGCCTGCTGCTGATCGCCGGATTGTTTGCCGCCGGATTGCTTCGCTGGCGACTGTTGGTCGTTTTCCGCCGGCTTCTGGTCACTCGTCGCGGGCTTGTCGTTCGCGCCGCCGCGCGATTCGCCCGGCTGACTTTGCAACTCCTTGAGCGCGGTGGTCAACTCGCCGGCGATGGTCGGCAACTGTTCCTTGCCGAGTCCTTCCAGCGCCTTGAGCAAGTCGTCGAGCCGAGCCGCCACGTCAACGCTTTCGATCTTGTTGTTCTCCAGATCGGTGAGCAGCTCTTTCACCTGGGACGGCAGGCCGGTCTCGGGCTTGCCGATCCCTTGTTGCACCTTGCGCTGGGTCAGCTCGGCTTGTTGCAGGTGGTCGACGTCTTGCTTGCTGGCCTGGCCGGCCTGGTCCAATTGAATTTGCAGCCCGGCGACTCGTTGCCGCGCGTCTTGTTGCAACTTGAGCATCCGGGCCAACTCGCCCAAGATGGCGCTTTGCCGATCCGAGAGCCGGTCCTGCAGTTCATCGCGCGAGACGATGATCACACGCCGCGTCGGGCTTTGCGCCTCGGCCCCGTGATAGTCGATGGCCGAGGCGCGAATCGTCAGTGACACGCCCGGCTTCAGTTTCCACTCGCTCAGGCCCCAACGGTGGTCAACCGACGCCGAATGCCCTGCGGCGGCCGTGGCGGCAAAGTCACCCGCGGGCAATTGGTCGGGCCCGGTGAATAGCGACAGCTCGGTCGGCGCGCCTTTGGCGTCTTCCGAGCGCTGCCAGAGGAGTCGCATCGTCTTCAATGCCAAATCGTCCTTGGCCGAAACGCGCACCGGCACTTCAGCCTCGGGCGTGACGTACACATCGGCGGTGGGCAGTTCGAGCGTCACCGTCGGCGGTCGGTCGGTCGTGGCGACGACTTCATATCGCACGTCGAGGCCGCCGTGAAAACCTTCGCGGTCTTCCAAGTCGAGCGTGAACGGGCCGCCCTTAGTGACCAGGAATGCCGGCTCGCGCTCCAGCGACCAGTCGAAATGAAGCCCGTCCTCGGCAACGTCGAGCTTGATCTCGGGTTCGTTCGGGCGCACCAGGGTCACCGAGCGAACTGGTTTGTTGACCGTACCCGACAGGGCCACGCGTGAACCGACCAGGGCGCGAATCTGACCCTCGGCTTGCGTGTCGCGGAAGGACGTGTACACGGGATAACGCACCGTCGAGGTCAGGCGTTCGACCTGGGGCGGTTCGATGACTTGCAGATTGATCCAGGTCATCGACTCGTCGTCGCCGCCGAGCACGCGATACTGGAATGGCCGCGTGACTTGTTCCTGGGTGGCGATTTGCCGATCGCCGACGCGCTGTAGCGGTTCGACCCGCTCGTTCACGGCGCCATTTGCGGCGGTGTGGCGATAGACGATCCGCGTGTCGTCGGGCAACGTCACGCCGGTCGGGTCGACGACTTCGACCTCAAAGCGCTGGCCCAGGGCCACGCGCTCGATCGGCTTCAAGAGTTGCAAATGGTTGCGCTGGGGCCAGGCCGGTCCCCCCCAGGGTTGCGCCAAGCGCGCGAGCGCCGTGCCGGTCGCCGCCGGATTCTCGAGCGCCAAGGCCGAAGCCAAAACCAGCACAATGGCCGCGGCCACCAAGGCGCGGCGGGTGGGGCGCACGTCGAGCACCGGTTGCAGGTCGACCCGGACGAACTCCTCGCACATCTGATGCACCGCCTTGCGGCGCATCTCGGGGGAGCCAGCTTCTTCCGCTTCGGGGTCGTCGAGGAACTCGACGGCGCTGGCCAGCCGGCTGCGCAGCTCGGGATAGCGTCGTTCGATGCGCAAGGCGAGGTCAACGTCGCCGAATCGCTCGCGCGCCAATCGCCACACCAGCCGATAGGCCGGAATTACCAGCGCCGCCAACAACGCCAGCGACGACATCACCCGCAAGCCCGGATCGTGGAACCCAATCAGGTAATCGGCGGCAGCCAATATGGTGCCGATACCCACGACGGCTACGATCCACCAGCCGAGCGCATAGCCCAGCAGCAAACGCCGCAGCCGCCGGCGCAGTGCTTCGAGCCGTTTGGTGAGCAGGTGCATGGTGTGTAACCGTCGCTAGGGTTCGCGGACCAATCTCATTGTACGCTTGGCGATTCTTAGAGCATCCCTACCAGTTTGCGGATAATCCACTCACCAATTAGCAGCAGAAACAGCACGCCAAGCAGATAGGGACTGTTCCACAGTTCGTGCATTGTCAGCGTTTCTTGCGGCGTCTGATGCCCTTGGGGCAAATCGTCGATCAGCCGGTTGGCGGTGCTGGCGGTGTAGAAATGTCCCTTGGTGTCGGTCGCCACGCGCTTCATTTCGACCAGGTCGGCCTGGGGCCGTTCGAACTCGCCGGGGGGAGCGACCACGGTGAAATCGGCCGCCGCAGTGCCGTGCTCGATGGCCGGCACGGTGACCCAGGCGTGGTACTTGCCGTCGGAGGGTTTGCTGACGCTGCCTTCGAACACGCCGCGATAGGTCGGATTGCGCCGCAGCGTCACGCGCCGATTCGGGTGCCCTTGTTGCTCGACCATAATGACCACGCCGTCGTCTTCGGCCGGCGCCCGGCGTTCGTCGAGAAAGCGGACACGCAAGCGAACCGAGTCGCCACGGCGATATTGTTGCCGGTCGGCGGCCATTTCGACCTGCAGATCCTGTCCCAACAGTTTTGACCGCGCCAGGAACCGCAACGTCTGCACCCAATAACGAGCAAAGAAGACATCCCCCACGCGCCAGCGCCAGCGCCACGTTTCGTCGGTGGCGTGGAATAGCACCTTGCCCGCGCCAGTGTGCTGCAACACCAGGGCCGGGATCGATTCGGTGTCGAACCGCGCCTGGGCCAGGACGCGCGCGCCGGGTTTCCACTCGTGCAATTGGCTGAGCCAATACAACTGTGGGAGATTGCGCCAGATTTCCGCCGTCTCTTGCGGCGTGTTGCCAAGCTGCATTGACGAGAGCGAGTTCCCCAGTTCGGTCGGTTCGATCTGGTAGCCCAGGTTCGTGGCCGGCGTCTCGGGCTGGCCGTCGGTCAAGTCGGCCGGGATCAACGTCGCCAGCGGCGTGTCGCGATAGGCCCAGGGCATGTACTGCGGGCCGGCCATCAGCACGACGCCGCCCCCCTTTTGCGTGACGAATTGCTCGATGTATTGCAAGGCCGACGAGCTGAAGAAGGCCGGGTCGATGTCCCCCAGGATCAGCACGTCGTACTCGAACAGCTCCTCGCGCCGCACCGGAAAGACGCGCAGCGCTGTCTGGTCGAACTCGGCGTATTCCGGGTCGGCTTCCTGCAACACCGCCTTCAGCACGATCGTCGAGTCGCGCTGCAACATCTGCTTCAGGTAGCGGTATTCAAAGTTCGGATAGGCCTGGACCAGCAGCACGCGGACCTGTTCCTTGCGGATCGTGACGACGCGCGACAAGCGGTTGTTCTCGGAGCTGACTTCATCGTTCAACGGCTCGACATCGACAATGTATTCAAACTTGCCCACTTCGGTCGGCCGGTAGGGAACGCGGACCTTTTGCGGGCGGCCATCAGCGCCAATCGTGACATCGACCGAAGCCAGCACCTCGGCGTCGCCGGTTTCGCGCAGGCGGACTTGCACCGAGCGTCCCGCCATCCGCGAACCGGTCAGCGTACACTCGAAGTTCAACACGTCGTCGACGAACGCCACTTCGTCGACCAGCAAGTCGGCCAGCTCGACATCGCGCGGCGGGTTCTGGCTCCCCAGAGCCACGGTGAACAGCGGCACTCCCTTGCGGCGGGCGTATTGCGCCGCTTCGCCCAGCGCTGGCCCTTCGGTCACCACGCCATCGCTCAACAACAGGATCGCCGACGGCGGCGTCCCGCGCAGCTCGTTGAGCACCGAGCGGACGCTTTCGCCCAAGCGTGACGAGGCGCCGGTTGGTTTCTGCTCGCGGAGGTCGGCGGCGACTTTGTCCAACTCGCCGGTCAGTGGTCGCAGGGTGTCGGCGACGAGATAGAGCTTGAGTTTGTACCGCTCGCCGAGCACGTCGAGCAGTCGGTGGTCGTGCCCCAGCAGAATCGAACGGGCCAGATTCCAGCGCGTTGGCTCGTCGAGGCCGACCTGTTTCAAGCTGTCAGCCAGGTTGCGGTTCATCTGCTCGTCGTCGTAACGATCGGCGATCGACATGCTGGCCGAATCGTCGAGCAACACGACGAAGTAGGGCAAGCCGGTTCGCTCGGGCAGGAGCTTGATCTGCGACACCATGAAGGCCATGCACAGCAGCATCAATAACCGCATGCCGGTCAACATCCAGCGGACGGCGGGGTTGGCCGTGCCGCGCTCGCGCAGATAGCAGAAGACCACTAGCCCGACGACCGCGACGGCGACGATCAACGTGAGCCACGGCGGCAGCGGCCAGGACCAGACCACGCGCACGTTGATCCCTTCGCCCGGGCGCGCTTCGGGCACGCCGGCCAGCCGGGCCAACAAGTTGACGAACCATTGCGAAAGGTGTTCTTGCATATCAGGCGCCCCGTGTGCCAAAGCGCCAAGCCAGGAACGTCTCGGCCAGCAGGCAAATGATCGCGATCGACAACAGGTAAACCTGCAACACATGCCGGCGCGGCGCCGCGTCGGCGGCGGCTTCGGCGATGTCTTGCCAATCGGTCAGGTGCGTGAACGGGACGCCGGCCCACAACTTGGCCGACAGTTCCGTCGGATCGGCGGCCGTCAGGTCGCTTTCGGAAGTGTCGACGTTCACGGCCGACAAGCTTTCGACGCCCCAGGGGCTGGGAAGTTCCGCCTTGTACAGGCCGCTGAGTTGCGTGTCGGCAAACGACCAGACACTGTAGTCGCCGTCGATGTTCAGGCGGAGTTGCTGCTGCTCGCCGCCGGGAATGTGCAACTGGACGTTGGCCGCCACCGCCTGGCCGTGGAGCGTGTCGCCGATCGGTTGACCGACCAGCAGGTTGCGCTCCGGCGCGGCCGGATGGACCACCCAGCCGAGCATCTCGTAAACCAGTTCGTTCAAGCTGCCAATCAACGGCATGACCGACCAGGAACGGTCAGCGCTGGTGGTGACCAGAATGCTCCGTCCGCGGCCGATCGCTTCTTCGATGATCGCCGGGTCGCCATTTTCATAGGCGAGCGCCACCCGGGCTTTCGACAGCGGCGGCAGTTCGGCTTTGACATACCGCGTGACCAGCGTGGCTTGCAACGTATGGTCCGAGCGCCCGCGATAAGCGGCCAGCAGCGGATGCTGGTAGTCGAGCGGATCAAACATGTACTGTCCGGCAGGGGCAAAGCCCGTCAGGCGCGCCGGCAGGGCCCGCTCGGCGCCGGTATCGAGACTGCACAGCCGGCGGTTGTACGAGTCGAGCTGGACTTGCTCGCCCAGGAACCAGACCAGGTTCCCGCCGTGCGCCACGTACGAGCTGAGCAACGTCCCTTCGCTGGCGGTGAATTGCCCCAGGTTGGCCAGGAAGACACAGTCGTACGACGCCAGATCGGCGTCGGCCAGCGAGCTTTCGCCGAGGACGTCGCATTGAATGTCGCTGCTGTCGGCGCGATCGTCGTCGGGACGCAACGCCAGGGCCAGATACTCGGCCGGCGCTAGATAACCGTCGGACTGCCCGCTGCCGACACAGAGCACTCGCAACTGGGGCTTCACGCGCAGCGAGAGCCAGCGATGATTGTCGACCGGCAACAGATCGCTGGCGAGCCGCGCCTCGATCGAGTGATCGCCCGGCGTGTCGAAATGGTGGGTCAGCGCCACGGTGGCGCGGCCAGCGGCGTCGAGATCGACCGCGTCCTGACCGGCGCGGCGGCCATCGACGTACCATTCAACGGGCAGCCGGGTAATCGACTGGTTGCCGAAGTTCTTGATCTCGGCTTCGATCGTGGCGTCGCGCGCCGTGGCCAGCGTGGAATCGGCCAACTGAATGCCAGTAACCGCCACGTTCTCCCACGTGGGCTGCCCCAGATCGAGCACGACCAGTCGCGCTTCCTTGGCCAGTCGCTGGCTGCGGGCGCGGAAGTCGTCGGCACTGGTTTCCTTCAGGTCGGGCTGCCACGTGTTGCGCCCCAGATCGGTCAGGAAGTAAATCTCGCGAGCCACCAGTCGTGGATGCTCGGTCTTGGCGGCGGTGATGACTTGCTCGACCTGTTGCAGCGTGGCCGACAAGTCGGCGCCGGTGTGGGCCAGGTGGATATTCTTCAGTTCTTCCAGGAAGTCGCGTGGTTCAAAGGCTGGATTCCCCACGACCACGCGCGGCGGCGCGCCGAGCAGGACCAGCGAATAGCCGTCACCTTGCGTTCCTTGCTGGACGATGTTCTCGGCGAGCTGCTTGGCCGACTCAAAGCGGCTGCGATCGGCGGGCTTGTAGGCCATCGAATACGAAGCGTCCAGCACGATCACGCGGTGCGTCCGCTGATGCGAACTGCCGGCGATCGGGCTGTTCTCGAAGAACAGTTTGGCGGCGGCCAGCACGATGCAAGCCACGGCCAGCGTTCGCAGCAGCAACAGAATCAACTGTTCGATCTGCACTCGGCGCGAGTTCTTTTTGATCGCCGCCAGCAGGTACTGCATGGCGGCCCATTGGACCTCGCGGTACTTACGCCGGCTGAGCAGGTGCAACAGCAGCGGCGCCGCCACCAGCCCGCCCCAAGCCAACAACGTCCCCATGCTCTCGACGAAAGCGAGGGGGAGCCACAGGGCCGGTACAGGGGTTACGAATGGCGTAATCAAAAGTGACTCTGAGCGTTTTTCAAACTCGTGTCAGTTGTCAGTGGTCCGTTGTCAGTTGTGAGGAAGGCCAGCAAACGAGTGCAACTGACTACTGACAACGGACAAAAACTAGCAACTAGGAACTCGCAACCAGCAACTTCTCCCTCACATCTTGTACTGCATCATCCGTCGCGTCAGGTACGTGGTCAGGGCCATGTCCAACGGCTGGTCGGTGCGCATCTCGAAGTAGTCGATGCCGGCGTTCCGACAGCCGACGCGAAGCTGCTTTTGGAACGCGCCGAACTCTTCGAGGTACGCCTTGCGCAGCGACCGCGGGTCGGTCAACAGATCGGGCCACTCTTCCAGTCCCTTGAACAACGTCATCCGGTCAAACGGAAAATCGAGCTCGGCTGGGTCCAGGATGTGAAACACGATCACTTCGTGCCGCCGGTGGCGGAAGTGCTTCAGTCCGGTCAGCATGGCCGGCACGTCGTCGAAGAAATCGCTGAGCACCAGCACCACGCCGCGCTTCTTGAGCCGCTCGGCCAGATCGTGCAGCACGGGCCCCAGTCGCGTCTTGCGTTCGGCCGCGGCGTTGCTCATCACGTGGAGCAACTGTTTCAGGTGCGACGGGTTGCCGCTGGCCCGAACGAAGCTCCGCACTTCGCGGTCAAAGGTCACCAGGCCGACGCTGTCTTGCTGTTGCAAGACCAGGTACGACAGCGCCGCCACGATGCACTGGGCGTACTCCAACTTCGACATCGCGGCTTGCGAACTCTGATAGCGCATGCTCTCGCTGGTGTCGAGCAGCATGTAGCTGATCAGATTGGTTTCTTCTTCGAACTGCTTGAGATAAATCTTGTCGGTCTTGCCAAACACCTTCCAGTCGACGAAGCGCAAGTCGTCGCCGGGAACGTATTCGCGGTGTTCGGCAAATTCGATCGAGAAGCCGTGATACGGACTGCGATGGACGCCGGAGACGTAGCCTTCGACAATTCGTTTCGCGCGCAGCTCCAGCCCTTCCAGGCTAGCCAACGTCCGCGGATCGAAATACTTCTGGTAAGTTTCCACGTTCGGCGACCTGTTCCTCGGGCGACGGGATCGTCTCGCACAACCGCTGGACAATCCAGTCGGGCTTGATCCCTTCGGCTTCGGCGTTGAAGTTCGTCATGATCCGGTGTCGCAGCACCGGCGCCGCGACCGCGCGAATGTCTTCGCACGTGGCGTGGTAGCGTCCGTGCAGCACGGCGCGCGACTTGGCCCCCAGCACCAGGTACTGGCTGGCGCGCGGGCCGGCGCCCCAACTGACATAGTCGTTGATGAAGTCGGGCGTATCGTCCTGGTTGCGGCGCGTGACGCGGGTGAATCGCAAGGCGTAACGGGCCACGTGATCGGCCACCGGCACCTTGCGCACCAGGTGTTGCAGGTGCAGGATGTCGTCGGCCGACAGAGTGGGCGAAAGTTGTTGCGTGGCTTCGACCGTCGTCCGCTTGACGATCTGCAGCTCTTCTTCTTCGCTCGGATAGTCGACGAAGGTGTTGAACATGAACCGGTCCAGCTGCGCCTCGGGCAGCGGGTAGGTTCCTTCTTGCTCGATCGGGTTCTGCGTGGCCAAGACGAAGAACGGCTCGGTGAGCCGGTGCCGCTGGCCACCGACCGTGACCTGGTGCTCTTGCATCGCTTCCAAGAGCGCGGCCTGGGTCTTGGGAGGCGTGCGGTTGATTTCGTCGGCTAGGATCACGTTGGCGAAGATCGGCCCTTTGAGGAACTTGAACGATCGGCTGCCTGTCGACTTGTCTTCTTGAATGACTTCCGTGCCGGTGATGTCGGCCGGCATCAGGTCGGGCGTGAATTGAATGCGGCTGAAATCGAGCGACAACGTCTCGGCCAATGTGCGGATCATCAACGTCTTGGCCAAGCCCGGCACGCCCACTAGCAAGCAGTGTCCCCGAGCAAAGATCGCGATCAGCAACTCTTCGATCACCTGTTGCTGGCCGACGATGACTTTGCCCAATTCCGAGGTGATTTGCTCGTGAGCTTTCTTGAGCCGGGAAACCGCTTGGAGATCGTCTTCTGCGAACGACATAGTTAGCTTTCACCAGGGTGGTGCTTGGAAACGTCGAAGGGGCTAGGGGCGTGGCGTGGCGGGCGTGGCGCCTTTCGGTTCAGGCTGGGGGGCGTCGGACTGGGGGGGCTTGGCGGGGGCGTTCGATGATTCCTCGTCGGCTGGCTTGTCCGCGCCCGCGACATCGCCGACGCCCAACAACGGGAAAGCATAAATCGAGTCGGGCGAAACCACCAGCAAATGGTCGCTGGCCACGATCAGATTTCCCGCTGCCGCTTCGCGCACGATGGTCAATTCGATGGGCTGCGCCACTTGTCGACCGCTGGCCTGGTCAAAGACATAAATCCTTTGCCCTTGAATGGGATCGATGCCTGGCCAATAGACGCGCCCGTCCGAAAGCAAGCCACGCCCATAGCCGGCGCGCCCGTTGACGCGCGGCATGTCGGGCCAGAAGGGACCGATCTTGCCATTGGTGGCGATTTCGATCCAGCGCATGTTCCGGCCCGTGGCGATCACGTTTCCTTGCGCCACGCCCAGCAAGTGAACCTGGGCGTCGTTGATGTCGAACGTCTGCCACAAGAACTCGCCGGTGGTCGCGTTCAACGCCATCACGTGCGAACTGTCGGCTGGCGCGGCATAGATCGTCCCCCGGTCGTACACGCAAGGAGTCAGGTCGCGACAGAAGTTCACCGGCGGATTCGTGATCTGAATCTTTCCCTGATAGCGCGGATAGCGATAGATCCAGCGGACGCGCCCGTCGCCGGTCGCCAACGAGGCGATCGCGCCGAGATTCGTGCTGAAGTAGAGCGCGCCCCCTTGCAGCGTCAGCAGGTTGTGCGTGATTTCGTCGTTCGTGCCTTGGGCCAGGGTTTCGGCGCTACAAACTTCGCGCCGCCAGCGCTGGCGACCGGTTTGCGCGTCGAGACAGGCCACGAACGCCTTGGGATGCACTTCGCTCCGCCGCATGGCGACGTACACATTTCGCCCGTCCGACACCGGCACGCCGTCGTAGCTCCAGCGCTCTTCCAGCGGCTCGATCAGCCGCGTGTCCCAGAGCAGCGTTCCTTCCCGTTCCAGGTCCAAGCAGATCAGGTAGCTCTGGTGTGACTGAGAGCGCTGGCTTTGCGGCGAGCTGCTGGTGACGGGCGAACCCATTCGCGCGAACAGCTTGCCGTCGTGGGCCGTCAACGTGTAGCGGGCCACGCCGAGCGGCGGGCGTCCCATGTTGAAGTTCTGCGTCGTGTCACGGTCTTCAAAGATTGCCGCCGTTCCCCAAGCCGGCGCCCCGGTGTCGAGGTTGTAGGCGTCGATTTGGGTGGCCGTGGCGACGAATACTGTTCGCCCGACCACCACGGGAAAGTAACTCGACTGATCGTAGCGCGACTCGCTGACGTGCATGCCGTTTTCGGTCGGCTTGGGCAGCGCGATCTTCCAGGCCCATTTGCGCAACTGCAGCGTCGGTTCAGCGATGAACAACCGCGACGGCGCGCCGGCGAACGTCGGCCAGTCGGTTTGCGGCCTGGCTCGCGGCCAATCGGTGCTTTGCTTCAATAAGGTTTCGAGCGCCGCGGCCAGCGGCTGAACACGTCCCGCAAAGCGCCCCTCGGCGTTGCCATGCTCGCGGGCAAACCATTCTACCAGTTGCGGGGCCTGGTCCGAGCGTTCGAGAATCTCGACCAGCACCAATCGCGCCAACACTTCCGCGAGCGGCAAATCGGTTCCCGGATAAACCAGCCAGGGATCGCTCAGCCGGTGCTCGCGGAACAATCTCGCCACCGCGATCAGGTCGGTATCAATTCCGCGGCGATCTCCGACCACAGCTTTCAGGTTCAGCCACTTGCCATCGCGCGCCGGGTCGGCCTGGTAGTGGGTGTTCAGCAGTTCGCGCTGGGCGTCGTTGACGTCAGCCGCTTCGAGCAGCTTGTTGAAGTTCTCGCGCGAGACTTTGTGCGGAGGCGATTCGATCAGCCGACGCCAGTAATCAGCCGCGACGCCGGTTTCGCCCCGCTCGAGCGCCAGGTCCCCCAGTGCGAGCAATGCCGAGTCGCCGTAGCTGCTACAGAACATCGTGTCGAGCAACTGGACGAGCGGCGCGGGATCGCGCGACGATTGCCCCTGTTCGAGCCAGACCTTGGCCAGCGGGTCAACCCGGCCGCGATAGGCCGCCAGGGCTTCCTCGGGCAACTGGCTGATCTTCCACTGGCAGAAGTCGCGGACGCTCAGGTACAGACGCCCATCGACCGACACCACATGGTCGGCCTGGTTCTCCATCACCTGTTGCAGGGTGTCGACCGCCTCGTCCCATTGGCGGTTATTGATCAACGCTTCGACGCGATTCAGGTGCTGCCGCGTGGCGGAATCGATCTCGGGCAGGTGAACATTGCCGGACAGTTCAAACTGGCTTTGACCAAAGCCAGGCTGTGCCAGGGCCGGACCACAAAGTCCGGCCAGCCATCCCAGGGTAACCAACAGTGCGAGCCAACCGTGGCTGCGCCGCTCCGGGCCCATCTAATCGCCCTCGATTTCTCGTTCCTTGCGGTCGTCCCCGATTCCACCTTCGAACCGTCATCTATTACTGACAGTTCTCGGGTCGGAACGGTTCCCGTGGGCCAACGCCCGGGAGCCCGGACGACAGCCAAGATGCTTTACCATCGGGCATGCGTCGTCGTCGGGCAACCCACAGATCGGGCCAGACGCCGGCGCGTTCACATAACTATATGCAGGATGGCGAGTTATGGGAAGCTGGTTCCGCCAGCCAAGAGGTTCGCCGCCCGGATTTCCAGGTAAACCTGCCCGGGCATTTCGCCCGGAGCGGAGATGTGAAGAACGACTTCGTTGTGCGCGGCCAGCAGTTGCTCGACCGGCGGCGAGGTGAACGTCGTGTTTGTAGCGAGGTTCCCCAGCGATTTGCCGTTCAGCAGGATTGCGCCGGCGCAGTTCGATTCGGCAATGACCAGGAGCACCTGCACGCCCGGTTCCAAACCCGTCGGCGTGTGAAATCGCCGCCGGTAAGTCACCGGGCCGGAGTAGCCTAGGTCGTGCAATCGGCATCGCTCGGCCGGCAGATTGAGCGTCCCGGTGCGAGGCAGCGGCACACCCGCCAACTCGGGCAAGCTTGCTCCCTCGGGCAGCTCGTACCGCCAAGGCCCCCGCAACCGGATAACGTGTGGTTCGCCAGTCACGTTTCTCGTCGAGCCTGGTATCAGGGTGCCACTGGTGGCTTGTCCACCAGTGCGAATCAGGATGAGTCAATGATCAAGTCATCGGGTAGCACCGGTTGCTCTGCAACCGGTGTTGCGCAGCAACAAGAAACCTCGATCGCCGCGCCAACCATGAAAGCGAGCCACCACCTGGTGAAACCGCTGCCCGAGGTTTCTTGCGGTCTTCGGCCGCCCAGGTGCAAGCACCTGGGCCACCCAGTGGTTGACCTGTTTACAACTTCCCGCCCCCTGCCCCGGCGTGCTCTTCTTCCTTGTAGGGCGGAAACATCATCGAGGCCCCAATCGACAGCGCCAGCAAGGCGCCAATGACCAACAGCGAAATCAGATTGGGAATCTGAATCCAGTGTTTGATGACCATCTTACCGCCGACAAAGATCAAGATGCCGCTCAGCCCGTACTTCAAGTAATGGAACATCCCCATGAAATCGGCCAACAGAAAGTATAGCGCCCGCAGCCCCAAGATGGCGAACACGTTCGACGTGAAGATCAGGAACGTATCGTCGGGAATAATGCCGAAAATAGCTGGCACGCTGTCGACGGCGAACACGATGTCGGTGATGTTGATCACGCACAGCACCAGGAACAGCGTGGTGCACATCAGCTTGCCTTCGTGACGGACGAAGAATTTTTCGCCGTGTACGGTGTGATCGCCCGGGGCCACCGGCAACAATTTGCGCGACCAGATCAACGTCTTGCTCTGTTCGGGGTCGACTTCATCTTCCTTGAACACCAGCGTCGCGCCGGTGTAGATCAAGAACGCCCCCAGCGGATAGAGCACCCATTCAAACCGCTCGACGATCGCGGCGCCGACGACAATGAACACCAATCGCATCACCACGGCCGCCAGGATGCCCCAGAACAGCACCCGGTACTGGTACTTCAGCGGAATCTTGAAGTGGGTCAGAATGACCACGAACACAAACACGTTGTCCATCGACAACGACCACTCGGTCAGATAGCCCGAGATGAACAGCACCGCCTTGTCCCAGCCGATGCCCGGCTGCTGCTTGTCGTACATCCACCAGACCACGCCAGCGAATCCGACCGCCAGGCTGCACCAGAAAACCGTCCAGAAAAACGACTCGCGGGTGGTCGGCTCGTGCGATTTGCGGTGAAAGACCGTCAGGTCCAGTACCAGCATCACGGTGACGAACAGGCCAAAGGCAATCCAATACGACACCGGAATGTCGATTTCCATCGGTTTCAAAGCGGCGGTTTCCTCTTGGTGATTCGGCATTGCTGCCCCGACCTTATCTGGCCGGAAAATGGGCTGCGGCCGCCATCATAGAAGTCTCGCCTCAGGTCGGCAACCGCGTAGCAAGTCGCGACCGGGGCAAGATTTGCACTCGCCCGTTCAGGTACGGTAAAAAGGAGTATTCCGAGCGGCCTCAGCGGGGCTGATCGTGGCTTTGCTTCGTGCCCCCTCGGCCAGCCTGGCTGGCCCTCCCCTGCCTAGAATGTAGATCGCTATGCCGAAGTATCTCGATTCCTCATGCCGTCTGTCGGTTCGTCTGCTGCTGGCCGGGTTGTTCACCAGCCTGCTGACCTTGAACGCGCACGCCCAGGCCCCGGCGGGCAACCCGGGCAAGCCCGCTGGCGATGCCGCGGCCGGGGCGGCCAGCGGGAGCAGCGAAGCCGCCACTCGGCTGTACGCCACGGCGGTTCAGTTGCAGAACCGGGACCAGTTCGACCTGGCCGCCGAAGAATGGACCAAGTTCGTCGCCAAGCAGGGTGCCGATCCGTTGGCGCCCAGGGCTCGACATTACCTGGGCGTGTGCCAGCTCAAGCTCAAGCAGTACGCCGACGCGGCGGCCACGTTTCAGAAGCTGCTCGACGACGCGGCGAAGTTTCCGGCCGGCGCGCTGGTGGCCGAGACCACCGACGGCGAGAAGCTCGATCTGCTGCCGGCCACGTATTACTACTTAGGGTTGTCCCAATACAACGTCGGCCAGTCAGGCAAGGCCGACATGCTCGACCGCGCGCAACAAACCCTGGCCACGCTGGCCCAGAAGTATCCCCAGGGGCGATACTTGCCCCAGGCGATCTTCTATCAAGGCGAAGCCGCCTATGCCGCCGGCCGCAAGACCGACGCGGTGAAGTTCTACATCGAGTTCGTCAAGCAATTTCCGGACGACACGTTAGCGCCCGACGCCTGGTACGCGCTGGGTGTGACGCAGGCCGAGTTGGAACGCTTTCAGCCAGCCGCGGATAACTTTGCCGCCTTCTTGCAGCTTTACCCGCAACATCGCTTGGTTACCGAAGTGACCATGCGCCGCGGCGACGCGCTGATGCAATTGGACAAGCCGGCCGAAGCCGAGCCGCTGTTCGCGACAGCAGCCGCGGCCCAGGGGTTTGGCCCGGCCGATTACGCCCTGCGCCGTCAGGCTGACGCCCGCTTTGAACAGAAGCAATACGCCAAAGCTGCCTCGCTCTATCGCGACCTGATCAATCGCTACCCCCAATCGTCGTCGGTGCCGACGGCGCGCATGACTGCGGGCAAGTGCTTGTTCCTGGACGACAAGTTCGCCGACGCGCGTGTTGAGTTCGAGCCGCTGGCCGCCGGTGACAGCGACGCATCGTGGGAAGCAGTTCACTGGATCACCCGCGCGTACCTCCGCGAAGGTCAACCGGCCAAGGCCGCCGAGCGCGTCGATGCAGCGCTGAAGAAAGCGGGCAAGAGCACTTGGGCCGCGCGGCTGATGCTCGATCGCGCCGACGCGCTGTACGAAATGCCCGCTCGGCTCGCGGACGCTTCGACGGCTTACAACGCCGTGGCCGAGCAGCACGCGCAGCACGATCTGGCGGCCGAGGCTCTGTACATGGCCTCGTTCTGCGCCTTGAAGCAAAACGATTACTCGGCCGCGGCCTCGCGCAGCCAAAAGTTTCTGAAGCAGTATCCCCAGCACGAACTCGTGCCCGCCGTGCGCTATGTCTCGGCCGAGAGCAAGCTCCTGGCCCGCGACTTCAAAGGGGCCGAAGCCGACTACGGCAAGCTGCTGCGCGACTATCCCCAGCACGCCGAGGTGCCGACCTGGTCGCTGCGTCGCGGGCTGGCGCTGTCGCTGGGCGAGCGGTATTCCGACGCGGTTTCGGCGCTGAAGCCGCTGGCCGGCAAGCTGGCCACGGCCGACGCCAACGCCCAGGCTTATTATCTGTTGGGCAATAGCTACCTGCAGCAGAAGAAGCCAAAGGAAGCGGCCGAGGCCCTCGAGGCGTCGCTGGCCGCCGCGCCGCAGAGCAAGCAAGCCGACGAGACGCTGTTGCTGCTGGCCCAGATTGCGCGCGACAAGAACGACCTGAAGCGCGCCCGGGCGATGTTGCAGCGCGGCATGCAAGAGTTCTCGTCCGGGCCGGTGGCCGACAAGCTGTACTTCCGCGCGGCCGAATACGCCTATGCCGCCGACGATCTTCCAGCCGCAGTGCAACACTATCAAGAGTTGCTCAAGCGATTCGGCAACAGCCCCCTCGCGCCGCAGGCCCGCTACGGCTTGGGCTGGGCGCTCTTCTCGCAAGGCAATGGCAAGGACGCGGTCGCGGCCTATGACCAACTGCTGGCCGCCAAGCCGGTCGCCGACGTCGCGGCCCGCACGCTCTACGCGCGCGGCGTGGCTCGTTACAGCCTGAAGGATTACCAGCGCGCGATTGGCGACTTCCAGGCGTTCCTCGACACCAAGCCGACGACGGCCGAGCGTTCCGACGCGCGCTACAACCTGGGGTTGTGCCTGGTGGCGGCCGAGCAACTGCCCGCGGCGATCGACACGTTTCAGAAGTTGTTGAAGGACGATGCCAAATACGTCGGCGCCGATCGGGCCTGGAACGAGTTGGCCTGGGCCGCCAAGAACGCCGGCCGCGAAAAGGATTCGCTCGACGCCTTCCAGCAACTGGTCAAGAAGTTTCCCGACAGCCCCCTGTTCGCCGAGGCCCAGTGCCAACTGGCCGACCACTATTACCAGGCCGAAGAGTTCAGCCGCGCTGCCGAGGCGTACGCCTCGGCGTTGACGCGCGCCGGTGAGTCGTCGTTGACCGAGTCGATCTTGCACCGCCTGGGCTGGTCGTACTTCCGCCAAGGCGATTACGAAAAGGCCCGCGCGACGTTCCAGAAGCAGCGGCAGCAATTTGCCAAAGGCGACCTCTCGGCCGACGCGGCTTTCATGGAAGCCGAGACGTTCTTCAAGCAAGATCAGTTCGAGCAAGCTCTGGCCCTGTATGCCAAGGTTCAGGAGCCAAAAGCTCCCGGGATGAAGGTCTTGTCGCTGCTGCACACGGGCCAGGCGGCCGCGAAACTGAAACAGTGGAAGCAAAGTTTGCAAAGCGTGCAGGCCGGCCTGGCGCTTGACCCGCGCGGGCCTTATGCCCCCGAGTTGTTGTACGAGCAAGCCGTGGCGGAACAATCGCTCGACAAGCCGGCCGACGCACTGAAGCACTTTGAAGAAGTCACCGAGCTGACGGGCGATGAAGTCGCGGCCCGAGCGCGATTCATGATGGGGGAAATCCACTTCGAGCGCCGCGAACACCAGCAAGCGATCAAGAACTACTTCCGCGTGCTGACCTACGACAGTCCGCGCTGGCAAGCGGCGGCCCACTATGAAACGGGCCGCTGCTTCGAAGTCTTGAAACAACCCGACCAGGCTCGCCGCTCGTACCGCGAGCTGGTCGAAAAATTCCCGAACAGCGAGCAAGCGAAGCTTGCCCAGGATCGACTCAAGGAACTCGGCAATGCGAACTGACGTGAACGATCAACGATGCGCACCGCCCGAAGGCGCCGGCGTGAAGCGCGCCCAACAAGCACCCCTCCCTTCCAGGGAGGGGCTGGGGGAGGGTAAACGGCGTCGCAGCCTGGCCGCACTGATTCTGGCGTGCGCCCTCGCCGGCCTAAGCATCTCGGTCCAAGCCCAGGCCCCTGCCCCGCCGGCGCGCACGGCCCCAGTCGACGTCGAGCGTCAGCGCCAGGCCGAGCGTGAAGCCGAGGCCGCCCTCGCCGCCGGCAAAAAGGCCAAGCCAGCCGCGGCCCAACCCGCCAGTGAAGAGAAAGTCGGCGACAAGATTCACTCGATGTTCCAACTTTACTGGTTGAAGGGTGGCGTGCTGATGATCCCCATCACGCTCCTCTCGGTGCTGGTCATCATCTTGGCCATCGAACGGCTCTTCGGCCTGCGCCGCGGTCGGGTCATTCCGGCGCAGTTGGTCGATAGCTTGAACCAGTTGGCGTCGAAGCCCGGCGGACTCGACCCGCGGGCGGCGTACCAGCTTTGTCAGCAATTCCCGTCGGCCGCCGCCAACGTGCTGCGGTCGGTGCTACTCAAGGTCGGCCGTCCGCACTCCGAAGTCGAGCACACCGTGGCCGAAGCCAGCAACCGCGAAGCGACCAAGCTGTATCGCAACGTACGGACGATCAACCTGGCGGTCAGCGTAGCGCCCTTGCTGGGGTTGCTCGGCACGGTCCAGGGGATGATCCGCTGCTTCTTCGACGCGGCCAACCTTGGCGCCGGCGCCAACAAGTACCAATACCTGGCCGAAGGCATCTACACCGCGTTGATCACCACGTTCGGCGGGCTGGTGGTGGCGATTCCGGCTTCGGTCTTTGCCCACTACTTCGAAGGACGCATCCAGGTTTTATTCCAGGACATCGACGAGCTGCTGAGCTCGCTCTTGCCGCAATTGGAACGCTACGAAGGCAAGCTCCGTGTGGCTCGCACCAGCGATGTCCAGCGCGCCGCGGCCGCGCCGCCGCCGGCTCCCCCCGTGACGCCCGAACCCCCCGTGGTCGCCAACTAGTCCACTGCCTGAGACATTTTTGCTGTCTGGATCGCTTGTGCCCTGAATGGCTGACACCTCCATGCCTGTGCAAATCAACAAAGGGTTCGTCTCGGGCGGCATCAATATGACGCCGATGATCGACTGCGTCTTTTTGCTGCTGATCTTCTTTCTGGTGGCGACCCAGTTCGAGGAAGCCGAGCGGGACATGAACGTCATCCTTCCCGACGCCAGCGAGGCGATGCCGATCACCGCCCGCCCCAAGGAACTGTTCATCAACGTCAACCAGCAAGGCCAGTTCATCGTCAACGGCCAGCACCTCAACGAGCAACAACTGCTGGGCGTGCTGCAAAAATCCTCGGCCGACAATCCCGGCCGCCAGACCGTCTATATCCGCGCCGACAAGCGCGTGCCCTTCGAGTTCGTGGCCGCGGTGATGAACCTGTGCAACCGCGCCAAGATTCGGGACTATCGCGTCACGACCGCCCCGGTCACCTAAGCAATCAAGTTCGTCGAGCCGGCGTTCCACGCCACCAGCCATGTCGCCCCACACCACCAGCCACGCGCCGCACTTGCCCGCGATCGACGATTTCGACGATCGCGGCTGGCCGGTCAATCTGTTGCTGGTGCTCTTGGCGGCGGCTTCGGGGGGCGTGATCGCCGCCCACGGCGATTTCGAGTCGACGGTCATTTGGCAAAACGCCTGGGCGCAACTCGGGGCGCTCGCGCTGGTGACCCTGCTGGTCATCGGCGCAGCCCGCTTGATCAGCGCGCACATCCAGCGTCGCATGCAACTGGCGCTGCTGCTCAGCCTGGTGATCCATCTGGTGATGTCGCTGGGGCTGTATCGCTGGGAAATCCAGCCAGTGCATGTCAATGACGAAGGAATCGTGGCCCGGCCTTACGAACCGGTCCTGATGCCCGACTATCACACCCCCGACGCGCACGAAGCGACTCCCAACGAGTTGCAAATGTTCCAGGAGCCGGTCGAGGCCAACCCGCAGCGCGTGGCGACCAAGGCCGAGGAACGCCAGTCGCAGCCCGAGGAGCAGGTCACGCGGCCACGCGAGATGAAAAAGCAAGAGAAAGCCGAGCAGCAGGCCCAGCCGCTCGAGCTGGCCCGCGCCGAGGTGTCGGCCCCGCGCCGCGCCGAGCAGCAAGCCGAGCAGAAACGCGCCGAGATGGTCCGCCCCGAGCCGCAACTGTCGCCGGCCGAGCGCGCCACGGTGCTGCGGTCGGCGGCCACGGCACACGAGGACCTGAGCCCAGCGCAGACTCAGCGTCAGGCCGCCTCGGCCACGCCACAAGCGAACATGCCCGAGGCGCAAACGCAATTGTCCCAGCGCGCCGCGCCGACACCGCAGCTTCCCGATCGGCAAGCCAGCTCGGCCCAGCAGCCAATGAACACGCGGCTGGAACTGGCCATGCTCAACCGACAAGAGCGTTCTCAGCCGGTGATGGCCGAACCGAATGCCGCCGTGCCGACGTTGAACAATCCCACGGTCACACGCGATACCACGGTTCGCCCGCTGGAACCGACCGGCCGCTTCACGGGCGCCGCATCCCAGACGACCGCCGCGCCGATGACCGCCGCGATGAATAACGCTCCCGCCTCGGTCGCCGCGCCGGCGGCCACCCCTTCGCGCACGGCCACGCTCCCCGGCGCCGGTCAACCGACCGCGGCGGGTGAACCGATGATCCGCACGCACGGCATCAGCGGCGCCGAAGCCGCTACCATGCCGCAAGAACGCGCCCCGGCCGTCGTCGGCATGCACGGCACCGCCGGCCATCGCCAGGCCTCGGCCGGCTCGCCAGGTACGACCGGTTCGCAAGCCGCCGGCGAGTTGCAAGCCGCGCCGGGTAGCTTTGGCCAGCGCGCATCGAGCGCGGCCGGGCAGTTGGCGGCGGGTTCCAGCTTGGGCGCGCCTGGCGCGACACAACTGGGACCGATGGGTGCCGGCAGCTCGTTCGGCGCCTCGGGCGCTCAAAGCGAAGCGACCGGCGCGGGCGGAGCGGCTGGTCTGTTGCATGGGGCCGGCGCGATGGCCGCCGTCCGCAACGGGGCCGACAACGAACCGGCCAGCCCCAGCGACTACGTCGGCGCTCGCACCATGCCCGGCGCTGGGGGCGCGCCGCAGCGCGCGGCCCCGGCCGGCGACGGCATGGGACAACTCAGCGTTCCGCAACTGGCCGCGCGACCCTCGACGGGCTCGCCCGGCGGCAACGATTCACGCCCGTCCGGCACGCGCGGCGCGTTGGCCTTGGGACCGGCGAGCGGGATGGGACGTCGCAGCACCATCGAGTCGAACGCCGGCGGCGCGCTGGCCCGCTCGTCGATTGGCCAGCCCGCTCCGTCACGCAGCGAAACTCCCGGCGAAGCCGGCGGTCTGACCGGATCGACCGCGGCCGACGCCGGTGTGCCACTGCGCCGCGCGCGACCCGAAAGCGAAGTGGTCCACGCCGCCACGCCGCGGCTGATCCTGGAAAAAGCCGGCGGCCAGCAAGCCGTCGACGCCCACGTGCGCGACACGGCCGTGGCCGGCTTGAAGCAGCGCGACCGCTCGCGCCGTGGCGAGACGGCCCGCGCTTACGGAGGCACCGAAGGGACCGAACGCGCGGTCGAGTTGGGGCTGGCCTTTTTGGCTCGCGTGCAATCAGCCGACGGTAGTTGGAGCCTGCACGCTTTCAACGCCGGCGCCGAGACGGGCGACCCGAGCGGCATGATCATGCAATCGAACACGGCCGGCACGGGCTTGGCCTTGCTCGCCTTCCTGGGAGCGGGCTACACGCACACCGACGGCAAGTATCGCGACGTGGTTGGTCGCGGCCTGCAACACCTGGTCAGCCGGCAGAAGCCCGACGGCGACTTGTTCGTGCCGCTAGACCAGCGTTCGGCGCTGAACGTCTGGTTGTACAGTCACGGCATCGCGTCGATCGCGCTGTGCGAGGCGTACGGCATGACGCGCGACGCGCAACTGCGCGCCCCGGCGCAGAACGCACTGAACTTCATCATCGCGGCGCAACATCCGACCGACGGCGGCTGGCGTTATGCGCCGCGCCAGGGGAGCGACACTTCGGTCTCGGGCTGGCAAGTGATGGCATTAAAGAGCGGCGAGTTGGCCGGCTTGGCCGTGCCGTCGACTACTTACGCCAAGGTGAGCCACTGGCTCGACGAAGCCCAGGGCGCCGGCGGCGATCCGGCTCATTACGCTTATCGCCCGCGCAGCACGCAAGCTTCGCAGCGCGAGCCGAGCCGCGTGATGACGGCCGAGGCGTTGTTGATGCGGCAATACCTGGGCTGGCGACGCGATCAGCCGAGCATGGTCGAAGGGGCCCGCTGGCTAGGGCGGCAACTCCCCGAGTATGGCCGGGCCACGGCCGCTCGTCCGTCGGGTCAGCGCGACGCGTATTATTGGTACTACGCGACGCAGGTGATGTTCCAGATGCAAGGCGAGTATTGGGAGCAGTGGAACGGCGCGCTCCGCACGTTGCTCGTCGATTCACAGGTTCAGTCAGGTCCGCTGGCCGGCAGTTGGGACCCGGCCCGACCGGTGCCGGACCGGTGGGGTGAATTCGGCGGGCGGATTTACATCACGGCGCTCGACCTGCTGATGCTCGAAGTCTATTACCGGCACCTGCCGATCTACCAGACCCTGGAAGGCCCGGAAGAGCGCTAACGGTTCGCGATGGCCGCCAAGACGCCCAAGTTGATCGTGTTGGCTGGCCCAAACGGCGCCGGCAAATCGACGTTAGCGCCGGCGCTGTTGCACGACGTGCTGTCGGTGACGCAATTCGTCAACGCTGATGTGATCGCCGAGGGGCTGGCCGGTTTCGACCCGGCCAGCGCCGCGTTTGAGGCTGGTCGGATCATGCTGGAACGTCTGGATGAACTTGCCAGACATCGGGTCGATTTCGCATTTGAAACGACGCTGGCGGCGCGATCCCATGCACCAAGACTCAGTCAGTTGATTCAACAGGGCTACCATGTTCATCTTGTTTATCTGTGGCTGTCGAGCGCTAGTGCAGCGGTGAAGCGAGTGGCGAATCGTGTTCGGTTGGGCGGGCATGATGTGCCTGAAGAGACGATTCGTCGTCGCTATGAGGCAGGTTTGAAGAACTTTTTTGGTATCTACCAGCCACTGGCGATGAGCTGGCGGATGTATAATGCTTCGTCGATCAGGAGATTGCGGGTGATTGCGTCTGGCCGGCACGAGGTGGCTGATCAGGTTGACGATCCTGTGCTCTGGGACCGAATCAAGGGAGCGTACGCTCATGGCGACTGATCACGAAGTAAACATCGACGACCTGTTTGCGCAGGGTACGCCTATCGATCGGGCGATGGACCAAGCCCTATTGGCCGCAATCGAGCGTCACCGAAAGGCTGGCGTACCGATGGTCTTCTCGCGCAACGGCGAAGTTGTCGAGATTCCTGCTGAGCAGGTGGCCGCTGAGTTCGCACGCGCTCAGGCCAACGGCTCAGAATCCTAGGCGTGCCCGAGCGAGAGTCGCAATGGTAGACAAGCCACCAGTGGCACCCTGAAGATTGTTTGTAGCGTCAATGAATGGCAAGAGCCGGGGCGTCAGCCACCGGTTAGCGCGGTCGAGTGTGTCGCATCATGCCAGAAGTCCCTCATCAATCCCGGTTGCGACGCTGGACGCGGCGGCTGCTCAAGTGGACCGGCGGCGTGCTGGTTGTTTTGCTCGTCGTCTACGGCATTCTCGCCTGGCGTTACTGGTCGAACCCGCCGCAGATCAAGCGGAATATTCTTGCCGAGTTGAACGAAAAGGTGCTGGCCATTCCCGTGGAGCAGCGTGCCTGGCCGATTTATGCACGCGCCGCCCAAGAACTCAATGGGGATTGGCCTGAGAATTGGGTGGACCTTGCAGGGCAGGTGTTCACTGACCCTGATGTACCTGCGTACCTCGCGCGTCATGCGGCACGGTTAGCGGAGGTTCGTGAAGCGTCTCATCGCCCCAAACTCGGATTCATTTATTCGCTGGACGTGTCATTCGAAGAGTCGCCCAAGGTGATCGCTGCTGGAATGTCCAACGAACTCGACGACGTCCAAACTCGTCCGAGTCAGACATGCATCGGGAACCCGCCGATTGTGTTTTGCTCCAATGATGCGATCTTCGCATTGCGAATCTTGATGCGAGTGTTGGCCGGCGACGCTGTGTGGGCAGCGTCTCAAGGTGATGGCGATCGTGCCGCTGCCGACTTGGAAGCCATGATTGCCGTTGCCGGGCACGGTCGTGCGGAGCCCGTCGCCTGTCAGACGCTAGTTGCCGATATTCTCTTCGGTCAAGCGATCTTCCATTGGGCATATATCCTTGAGAAATTTCCCTCCACACTAACCGCGAATGCACTGATAGCGATCGAAAAGCGCGCCGTTGCCTATGTCGATGATCGGCACAATTATGAGGTCGACCGATATCGGCTGATTGCCATCGACATGTTGCAGCGCATTTGTACCGACGACGGCCATGATGGAGGATGCTTTTTCGCGCCTGCTGCGCGTAAGTTCTGTGGCGAACACGAACAGAGCCGTCTGCCGAGCGATTGGCTCGCACCGGTAAGCTCGCTTTTCACAATGTCGCGCCACGAGTTGCACGCCACGAGCGAAAGTTTGCTGGAAACCATCGAACGCGAGGATGGTGCATGCGTCTGGATGGATGGCGCGAGTGCATATACCGCCGCGAGTGAGCGAATATTTAGCGTTCGGCGGAATCAAATTGTTTCGCTGACGGGTGTCCCCTACGCCGGTGGCAAATGGAAAGAGCTGAGGGCCCGAGAACAATACTATCAACAGGTTGACGCATTGCGCCTGGTTAGTGCGGTCTTTCGTTTTCGTGAAAAGCTGGGGCATTGGCCCCGAGCGGCTGCGGAGTTGGTTCCCGTGTACCTGCCAAAGATTCCTGTCGATCGGTTCAACGGAGAGGCGTTGCGTTATCGCATTGTCGACGAGCAGCCTTTGGTCTACTCCGTCGGATTCAATCGTCGCGACGACGGAGGGATTCCTTTACGAGTGCCTGGCCTCGCTCTTGAATTGCCGCCCACCGATACGAGCCTGCAAGAACGGGGCGAATGGCGCTGGATTCTCTTACATGGAGAGTTCCGCAAAGCAGTCGACGAAAAGGCCCCCGGCGATTGGATTCTCTGGCCGGCAACTCCGCGCTACGAGAAGGTGAAGAACGATCACATGCCAGCGAAGTGATCGAACCAGCGCTGCAAGAGTGTCGCACGTAACGAAAAAGAAGCTGCTCGCGGCCCGGAGTCGGCGCGGCCCGGAGTCGGCGCGGCCCGGGGTCGGCGCGCCCCGGGGTCGGCGCGCCCCGGGCGGTTGACTCTCTTTGGCAGCGCGGCCGCGTCTAGGTAGTAACCACGATCAGACTGCGGCCGCTCACGAATCGGCTCAGAGAACTAAGGCCAGGGCCTTACCAACCCATGACCATGTTCGACTCGATCGCGCGGCGGGCGCGTTCCAGGTCGGTCCCCGTCTCGTGCATGTACAACCGGATGGCATGCACCTTGTCGCCGGAAGCTTTGCTCAGACAGTCGCGCGCCGTGTGGCAAGGATCAGTCGGGCCGGCGATGCCCAGCGCGGCCTTCGAGATCACCCAAGTGTCGCGCGGGCGCTTGGTCATGCGTACGATGCGTTCGCCAGGATAGGCCTTCTGCACGACCTCAGCCGCGGCGTCCTGGTCACCCGCCCAGCTGATAATGATGTGGCAGTCAGTTTCAATTTCGAACAGTGGCATCGAAAGTCCCTCCTTAAGTTGAGCAACCCTCAGATCGATGACCGAGCGCCAAACGGTTCGCGTTTGGCGACCATGCTTGACAGCTTGCGAGATCGCGTGGCTGGCGCAGCGGTACTTCAACCTAGGGGCCGATGGGCCCGCGCCAGGCGTTCTCGGCAAGCACACTGCCGATAGTAGCGCCGCCGCCTGCTTTCGTCAATCACCTGTTTCACCTAGTCTCGCAATACTTCGCTAGCAATGTGGAAAGACTTGCCGAGCTTGCCGTTATTGCTGGTAAGAGCTAGGTTTAAGCAGGTTCCTGTCCTCCGATCCCGAGGCTCGGAACGTACCCTGAGCCGGCCTGATGGCCACGCCAAGCACCCGGGGAAGGACGGCGTAACCAGAGCCCGACCGTGCGCGGCCTTTATCAGCTCTCCGCTGCCGATTGTAATCTTGCCAAGGCATCCCACTCGCCCCGATGAAACGTCCTGACCCCCAAGTCGATCAGCATGGCTTTCCCTTGCCGCAGAAGTTCGGCGACGAAGGGCCGTTGCCCATCAAGCGCAGCAGCCTGCCCAGCCGGCGCTGGGGACGGTTGCTGTTGCTGGCCTTGCTGGCCGCGGTGACGGTGGGGATGTTCTTCGAGTCGTCGCTGGGCGAGAACGCCCGTTGGACCTGGATCGGCTTTCTCTGCCAGCGCGCGATCACTGACTATGACCAAGGAGAGTTGGACGACGCGATTGCCAACCTGGATCGCGCGCTCGAATGGGCCGGCGCCGACGAGGCGCTGAAACCGGCCGCAGGCCCCCTGGACGCGCCGACCGACGATGCCGCTCAGCCACGCGGCACCAAGGACCGCAAGATCGCCGAGATCTTCCGGCTGCGCAGCGCGATTCAACTCGAAGCGGGGCGCGTCGATCTGGCGCTCGACGACGCCCACCGGGCGGTGGCCCTGTCGCGCACGTCGGAAGCTTACCTGTATCGCAGCATGCTTTGGCAGCGCAAGCACGAGTTTCGCAAGGCGATCGACGACGCCAATCAGGCCGTCACGCGCAGCCTGGCCCGCGATGCCGCTCCGCTGAACGCCCGGGCCTACGCCCGCGCGGTGGCCGGCGTGGAGCTGAAAGATGCGCTGGTCGACATCGAAAACGCCATCAACTTTGTCGGCGGCGACAACGCGGCCTTCATCGACACCCGCGGCTACCTGCAATTTCTGCTGGGGAACCATGACGCGGCGCTGAAGGACTTGACCCAGGCCATCGAGCTGACCCAGAAGTCCGAGGCGACGAACTTACAGATGTTGGAACGACGCAAGCCGGCCAAGGCGGCGCTCGAACGCGAGCGGCGGATGTATCGCGAGAACTTGGCGGTGATGATGCACCATCGGGGCGAAGTTTACGAGAAGCTGGGACGCAAGGAAGAAGCCCAGAGCGACCTGAAGCAAGCGGCCGAACTGGGCTACGATCGCGACGCGGGAGTGTTTTAATCACTCTCGCGAGCGTATGGTAATGTTGATACCAAGTCGGCGACTTGTCGCCGAGAATCGGTGGCAGAGCCACCGGCTTGGGGGCAGATAAACTTGGCTCGACGCGGGAGTGTTCTAGATCCGCCGCGCGAGCCAATCGACGGAGCATGGATGCGTGTCGAGTAAAGCAAACCAGCCGCTGAAGCAGGTCGCCTCGCTGCGCTGGCGGTTCTCGCCGGCGTGGCGCAAGCTGGCCGAGCGCGACGAATTGCCGCTGGACGACTGGTTCCGTCAGGGACAAGTCGAAGTCGTCAAGCATGGCCGGCATCGCACGGTCTATCGCGTCGATCTCCCGCACCAGTCGTTCTTCGTCAAGCACGATCACCGGGTCGGCTTTTGGCGGCGAGTCTGGCAGCGCTGGTTCGGCTCGGCGGCCCAGCGAGAGTTCTCGCGAACCCTGGAATTGCAGCGGCGCGCGCTCCCCACGGTCGAGCCCGTGGCGTGCGGCTGGGCCGCCGGCGCCGCCACCGACAACGTGCTGGTCACCGTGGCGGTTGCCGGGGCGCGGTCGTTGAACGAGTACGTGGCCGAGTTGCCGGCCGGACGCGCATCGAGCGAAACTTGCGACGAGCGGCGGCATTTGATCGACGCATTGGCGGCGCTGGTCGCGGCGGCCCATCGTGCGGGAGTGTGTCACAACGATTTGCACGGGGGGAATCTGCTGGTCGCGCCGGCGGATGCTTCGGCCGTGTCGACGACGGGTGCGCGTGCGGCCGGGCCGCGACTGTTTCTAGTCGATGTCCCAGGAGTCGAGCTGCGGCGGGCGCTGTCGTGGCGTGCGGCGACGCTGAATCTGGTGATGCTCAATCACGATTGGCGAGGCCGCGCCTCGCGGCGCGAGCGACTGCGCTGGCTGCGGCAGTATTTGGAGGGGCGCGCCGATCTGGGGACGGCGCGACCGACGCTGCGCGAAGCGGCGGCGGAAGTGTCGCGCTTGACCGATGATTACTCGATCCGCCTGGTCACGCGCCGCGACCGGCGGGCCTGGCAAGAGAATCGCGACTATCACCAGGGCGCGACTGACGCGGCCGATTGGTTCGCCACGCGCGACGTGCCGGCCGAGTTGATTCCAAGCTTGCTGGCCACGCTCGATAGTTTGCGCGCCAGACGTGAGCTGGTGAGGCTAGGCGGCGACGCACAGCCCGTCGACCTGCTTCGCATCGCCGGCGGAATGGATTGGCTGCCTGCGCGCTGGCGTTATCGACACGCCCGATCGCTGTGGCATGACAATCAATCGCTTTGGGCGCGGGGGATTGCCACGCCGCGAGGGATGCTCTTGGCGACACCACGAAACGGCGAGAGTGAAGTCGAGGCGACGCTCGTCGTGCAACCCCTCGCGAGTCAGCGATCGTTGGCCGAACACGCGGCTTGGCTGGCGAGACTACCAGCAGACGAATGCGCGCGGCAGCTTGTCATGTTGGCCGGCTCGGCGGTGCGGCTGTTGGGGCAACTGCACGTCTGGCGGATCTATTTCCAGCAGATTAGCCCACGGGATCTGGTCGTTTATGAACATGAAGGGCGCTGGTCGGTGGCCGTGAATGTCGGGGCGCGATTGCGTCGCTCGCGGCGCGAGCGGATCGATTGGCAGTCGGCAGATCTGGTGGCCTTGGGGCGATTGGCGGCTGAGCTGGGAGTGCGCCTTGCGCCAAGTGACTCGTGGCGAGTACTCAAGGTCTATCGAGCGACGTGGGAGTCGGCGGCGCCGACGTGCCGCGAGTTGTGGCAACGTGTGACGTGATTGTTGAGCCGCTGAACTTCGCGGAACGGCGTGCAATCGCGATATGCGTCGCAAGTCGCGCGATGAACATCCCTCCCTTCCAGGGAGGGACTGAGGGAGGGTAAACGGGTTGCGGGCCGATCGGCAATTGATTCGGTAACGGAGTCCTGGTGGTAGCATTATTGGCGGTGAACGCCTCGACCCTCCCCCCTGCCCCTCCCTGGAAGGGAGGGGTGTTTGCGTGCTCGCCTTTCGGTATCAAATCAGTAAGCCGTGTCTGTGAAGTGCTTCGGCTTTACGAGCGTGTCTTGGTGCGCAGTGCCCGTTTGGCCGTTACGCATGCGTCGACGATCCGGCCCCCTTCTTCTTGCGCCAAGTGGAAGCATTGCTCCCCTTCCAGGCGATGGATCGACAGATGGAACGCCGCGTCGGTCTTGGCCAGATAGGGGCGAGACTCGGGTTCCTTCGGCGCACGCAGCTTGCCCCAGGAACCGTCCCCTAGGTAGACGACGCCATTGCTGCTCGGCGTGCCACCCCGTAGCGCATGGGTCCGCTTGAATGTATGGTCGTGGTGCTCAAAGACCGCGCCGACGTTGTGCTTCTCGAATAGCGGCACCCAATGTTTCCGGCTCAGTTCGCCGGTGCCGTCTTTCGACGAGCTGGTATCGGGACTGCGATACGATGGGTAGGACGGCACGTGGTTCACGGCGAACAAATGGGGCACGTCGGCCCGCGCGGCCAACGCCTTTTGGAGCCAGGCGGTCTGTTCGCCGTCGATCGGCGAGATATGTCCCGAGTCCAACAGGACCAGGCTCAAGTAATCGCCGAAGTCGAGCGTGGCGTAGCTCTGGTCCTTGTAAAGCCCGTCGTGCAGCGCGAAATAGAACGGCGCCTTCTCGCGCGGCTTGCCATAGCCACCGTCGACCTCGTGATTGCCCAAGCAGACGATCAGCGGAATCAACCGGTTCTGGCTATCGACCATCTGCTGGCTGTAATTGCGGATGAAGCCCAGGCTCTTGTCGACTTTCTTGCCGTCGTCGTAGCCCAGGTCGCCGCCGATGATCGTGAACATCGGATCCTGCCGCGCGGCCAGCAAGTTGTTCGTCACCGCGTGTTCGTTGACGTCGCAGTCGCCACCCGAGATGAATTGAAACGCGTCGGTCGCCTTGGCCGGCATGGTGCGAAAGCGGTAGCTCGTTTCACCTTTGCCGACCGTGAATTGATACTCGGTCCCCGGCTTCAGCCCGGTTAACTCGGCGCGAAAGACTTGCAGGTCGGTCATCGGGTAAGGCTTGTGCGCGGCGCCGGCCGTGTGAGCCGATCCTTCTCCCTTGGCCAGGGTACAGCGAACCGTGGCGTCGGCGGCGGTGCTGGCCGGCGCCAGCCATTGCACGGTCATCGTCGTCGTGGGGTCGCGTTGCCAGGTGAGAAACAGCGAGTCGAGCTTCCCCTGGGCGGTTGCCGTCTCGCGCGCTATGCTCCATGCGGGCAGACCGGCCGCGGCCAGACCAGCCAGGCCACCGAGCGATGTACCCAGAAACTGGCGACGATCAAATATCGACATGGGGAGTCCTTCGAGTAAAGGCGGGGGCGTGCGGCGGGAACCACTACCTTAACACAGCGAAGCCGTGGCGTGAAACCTAAATGCCGACAATCGCGAGGGGAAGCGATTACCTCGGATTATTCAGGCGCGCAGCGCACGCCAATGCGATAGGCGTGGCCGTGGTGTGCCTGTTGAAACGCTTGCTCGGCATGTGCCAACGGCAACCAACTCGACACCAACGACGCAAACGGGAATCGCTCGGCCGCGGCCAAGAACCGCAGCGCCGCTTCCAGGTGCCGCGGCGCGTAATTGTGAACACCGCGCAGCGTCAGGTTGCGGCGCACCAGTCGCTCGGGTTCGAGCGTCAGCGGCCGCGTCGGGAAAACCGCGCCGGCCAAGACCGCAGTCCCGCCCAGCCGCAACAGCGGCAACGATTGCTCCAGCGCATCGGTCGAGCCCGACAATTCGAGCACCGCGTCGACTCCATGCCCGTCGGTCAATTGAGTGACGAACTCGGCCACGTTGTCTGGGCTGGCCACGGCCGAAGCGCCAAACGCCATTGCCTTTTGTCGCCGCTCGGGGAGCACATCGCAGCAGATCACCGCGCTGGCGCCGGCCAGATTGGCCATGGCACACGCCGTCAGCCCAAGCATGCCGGCCCCCAGGACCAACACTGCTCGTTTGCGAACCGCGCCGGCCGCTTCCAACACCGCGGCCACGGTGGCCGTGGCGCAGTTAGCTGGACAGGCGACCTTGTCGCTTAGCTGATCGGGCAAGCGAAAGATCGCCGAGCCGCGCGGCAAGACGCAATACTCGGCCAGCCCGCCAGTCAACTCTTGGCCGTCGCGCAACGGTTCGTGGCCAAACTTGACGCTGTGCAGGCACTTGGCTGGCAAGTCACGCCGACAATAAAAGCAATCGCCACAGTTGGCCACGATGGCCCAGGTGACGCGATCACCCTCGGCGAGTGGCTGGCCGGTGAAGTCTTGCCGCGCCGCGCCGGGGCCGAATACGGCGATGTGCCCCAGGATCTCATGGCCCAACACGGTCGGTACCGGCACGCTGCGCCGCCCCGTGTACGTATGCAGATCGCTACCACAGAGAGTGCAGCCCGTGACGCGCACGAGCACCTCCCGCTCGCCAAGAGTGGGGAGCGCGAATCGCTTCGCCTCCAATGGGCGACCTGCGCCCGAGAACACCATCGCGGCCACAGTGCTCATGCGACGGCTTTCAAAAATGGCCCACGACTCATGCGGTTCCCGCCGCCGGCGCCGGTTCTTCACAGGTCACCGTTTCGGTCACCACGCGACGAGCAAAATAGATCCACGCGACCAACAGGCACACCCCGCCGGCAGCACTGATGATCCAACAAGCAGGCTCGAAGAAGTGCAAGAAGTTCTCCTTGACTTCGTCGCCACCCCCGGCCGACAGAAACGCGCTGTGCCCAATCATCACCGCCACGTAGCCCAAGTACCCGAACGAGTCAGCCAGGTACATCAAGAATCCAATATTACCCCGGTCGCGGGTCATGGCAATCAGCCGCTCGAAAATGCTCGTATGAACCGCCACGTAGGGCAGGTATAGACCGAGACCGATCAGCACCATGAACACAAAGCCATCCAGGCCCCAGCGGCGCCCCAGGATGGCCACGGGAATCAGCAGTAAGCCCGCCAGCGACATTCCCATTGCCACAAAAAACGCCAAGCGATTATTGCGAATCAAAACGCCCAGCGCCGTCAGCGCCATCACGCTGAAGCCGACAATCATTTCTGAAGTCGTGAACACGCCGGGACGATCCGCGTAGCCCAGGCTTTGCCAGATTTCGCGCGCGAAATCGGCGCGGATGCTCCGCAAGATCGTCACGCTCAGGTACATCGCCATGATGCCAGTCAGCCCCACCGCATAGCGCAGGAAGAACTCGCGGCGGTCGGCGGCCGTCATTGGTTGCCGCTCGCTGCGGGCGGCCACGTCACGCTCGCTGGGGGGCGGCAGACAGCCCAGCATTGCCACGAACACCACCAGCGGCAGCAAGAAGACTAGCCCCGCCGTGAACGGCATCCACGACTCGCTCACCCCGGCGGCCAGCAACCAGCCACCCACCGATTTGGTGAATCCATCGGCAACAATAAAGCTGGCGCACAAGCCCGCGGCCAGCAACTCGGTTAGCGCGCGCCCTTCGAGCGCGCCGAGCACCATGCCAAAAACCATGCCCAACGGCAGCCCGTTGAGGAACAGAAAGATCGCGTTGTACGGCGCTGGCGTCAGCCCAAACCCTAGCAATGCGGCCTGTGACAGCGCGACGAGCACCAGGATGCCGAAGGCTCGGCGATTGGGCGCGATTTCAGCAATGACCTTGATGCCCAGGAACTTGGACAGCATGTAACCGAAGACTTGGGCCGAGACGAGAACTGTCTTGTAACCGATCCCCCACAGTGACAGTTCCTCGAACCCGGCCGCGGTGAACGGCTTGCGAAAACCATACATGCAAAAGTACGTGCCAAAGGCCGCCGTCATGGCCCACAGGGTAAAGACCCAGGTGGGGACTTCGACGGGCGCACTGCTCGGGCGAAAGCGAAGCTGGGCGGTCGACATCACCATGTCTCGCAAAACAGTGCGACCGATAAGGCCGCAACCCGGACCAAACAGATTTCCCACAAAACGGCGGGCAAGCCGCGCATCTTAACAGCCGCGAATGAGCGTTTCATTAGCCGCCGGTGAACTCGCCGCCCCAGGTTGCAACTGGCAACCGATCGTGAACAATGGCGCAGGTTCACAGGCGTTCACTTTCAGTCCGTAAGCATCCAACCCAGGGCGGCGCGATGACTTCCGTGGCACAAATTGCCGAGTTGTTTCAGCAGTGTGGCAACTCGCAATATGGGGGCGAATGTGTCACCCAGGTGGAACACGCCCTGCAGGCCGCCTGGTCGGCCGAGCAGGAAGGGGCCGACGCGGCGCTGATCACCGCGGCGTTGTTACACGACATTGGGCACCTGCTTCACGACTTGCCGGACGACGCCCCCGAGCAAGGGATCGACGACCATCACGAAAACGCCGGCTATCACTGGCTGACCCGCTGGTTCGACGCATCGGTCACCGAGCCGGTTCGATGGCACGTGGCGGCCAAGCGCTATCTGTGTACGGTTGACGTCAGCTATTTCGATCAACTTAGTCCGCCGTCGATACAGAGCTTGCACTTGCAAGGTGGGGTGATGAACGCGGACGAACGGGCCGACTTCGAGAAACTGAGCCATTGGCGCGAGGCAGTGCGACTTCGCCGCTGGGACGACACGGCCAAGGTTGCCAATCTGCGGACGCCGCCGCTTGAACACTTTTTTTCCTACGTCGAACGTGCCGCGCGACCGCAACCAGTGAAAGGTTAAGCCCATGACTGCGTCGGCCGATGTCGCGATTGTCGGGGCTGGCATTGTCGGCTTGGCCCACGCCTGGGCCGCGGCGCGACGGGGCAAGTCGGTGTTGTTGTTCGAGCGCAGCGCGGCCGCGCAGGGAGCGTCGATTCGTAACTTTGGCATGATCTGGCCCGTGGGCCAGCCGGCTGGCGAGTTGCACCAGACGGCCCTGCTGAGTCGCGAGCTGTGGATCGAGGCGGCCCGCGGCGCCGGCTTCTGGTTGAACCCTTGCGGGTCGTTGCATCTGGCCTACCGCGCGGACGAGTTGGCGGTGCTGGAAGAGTTCTTCTCGCAAGCCGGTCGCGAGTATCGCTGTGAACTGATTACCCCGGCAGCCGTGTGCGATCATTCGCCGGGCGTGCGCCGCGAGGGATTGCTGGCCGGCTTGTGGAGCGCCAGCGAAATGTGCGTCGACCCGCGGCAGACGCTCCGCGTGTTGCCGCGCTGGCTGCAATCGACCTATGACGTGCTGCTGGAGTACGAGACCACGATCGCCCGTGTCGACGGCACCCGGCTGACGGCGACCGATGGTCGCAACTGGCGGGCCGAGCGGACCATCGTCTGTGGCGGCGCGGACTTCGAGACCTTGTTTCCCGAGGTGTTCGCCACGGCGGGATTGCGACGCTGCAAACTGCAAATGCTGCGCACGGTGGCTCAGTCGGGCGATTGGCGCTTGGGGCCGCATCTGGCCGGTGGGCTGACGTTGCGGCATTACGACAGCTTTGAACGCTGTCCGTCGTTGCCAGCGCTGAAGCAGCGCGTGGCGGCCGAGTGTCCCGAGTTGGACGCCTATGGCATCCACGTGATGGCGTCGCAAAACGAACTGGGCGAGGTCGTGCTCGGCGATTCGCATGAATACGATGCCCAGATCGAACCGTTCGACAAGCAGCGGATCGATGAACTGATCTTGGCCGAGCTGCGGCGGTTTCTGGTCTTGCCCGATTGGACCATCGGCCAGCGCTGGCATGGCATCTATGCCAAGCATCCGCGGCTGCACGTGTTGACCGCCGAACCACAGCCAGGAGTGACCATTTGCACCGCCACGGGGGGCGCTGGCATGACGTTGTCGTTGGGGCTGGCCGAGCAAATGTGGCAAACGCGCTCGTGACGCCGCTCGGCCACCACTAGGAATTGTCGGAAGGAACGAGAATCTCGATGCAACGCTATTCGACCGGCGCGCGATACCGAGGCCCACTTCAAGCCGTCCTGTTCGACTGGGCCGGTACGACGATCGATTTTGGCTCGCGCGCGCCGACGGCGACGTTCGTTCGCGTGTTTGCCGACGAAGGCGTGGCCATCACCGAAGCCGAGGCCCGCGAGCCGATGGGAATGGCCAAGCGAGCGCACATTGAAACGCTATTACAGATGCCGGCCGTAGCCGAACGCTGGCGGCAGGCCCATCGTCGCGCGCCGACGAGCGTCGACGTCGATCGGCTGTACGTCGCGTTCCTGCCCATGCAGTTGAAATGCCTGACCGATTACGCCGACCTGTTGCCCGGCGCGGCCGACGTGGTGGCCGCCTGTCGCCAGCGGGGAATGAAGATCGGTTCCAGCACCGGCTACGTTCGCGAGATGATGGACGTGCTGATGCCGTTGGCCGAGCGGCAAGGTTACCGGCCCGACGAAATGCTCTGCGCCAGCGACCTGAAAGAAGGACGCCCCGCGCCGTGGCTCAACCTGGAGAACGCTCGCCGGCTTGGCGTCTTCCCTCTCGAATCGATTGTCATCGTCGATGACACGCGCGTGGGGATCGAAGCTGGGCGGAACGCCGGCATGTGGACCGTGGGCGTGATTCGAACCGGCAATGAGGTGGGGCTGTCGCGCGCGGCGCTCGAGGCGCTGGCTTCCGCCGAGCGTGACAAGCTGTGTGCTGACGCGGCGGCGCGTCTGGCCGCCGCCGGCGCGCATTACACCATCGACTCGGTGGCCGACCTGTTGCCGGTGCTCGATGAAATCGAGCGGCGACTGGCCGCTGGTGAACGGCCCTGACGCGCCGACGCGGGCGTCAAAAGCGCCAGCCGAGACCGATGTTGTTGAAGAAGCCTGGCGTCACGTCGTTCAGGCCCACGCCGAAGCGGTCGCCAAACTCGATGTTGGGCGTCAACATCACGTGCGCGCCAAAGCTGGCAAAGTGCTCGTTGAGCGGCACTTGCTTGCCCGAGGAGATGATGGCGAAATACTCGGCGTGCGCGCGCCAGCGTTGCCCCAAGGGAATGTCCAGCACGGTTGACGGCGCCCATTGGCCGAACACGCTGTCGCCTTCATAGCCGTTGGCGTATCGCAGCGCCGAGTTCCAACTCCAGCCGTTCGAGAACTTCCAGCCGAACGCCTGGCCGACGTCGATCGTCGAGGCGGTCGATGGCCCCGCCGTCGGCGTATAGCCCTGGACGATGAACGAGCTGTTGGGGCGCAAGCCGTCCTGGCGCGTCAGCCAGACCTTCGCGCCGTAGAGCAACCGCCCTTCCGTCTCGGCTTGCAAATCTTCGCCGCCGACTTCGTTGCCCGAGACGGCTCCCGGCCCCCCCTGCTCGTAGTTCCAGCCGACGCGCAGCTCGAGCCAATCGGTGATGCCGTGGCGGACGAGCAACTCGGGATAGCTGTGCGACGAGGGGCCAACGCGATTGTCGATGTACGAGTACGAAGATTCGACGATCGTGGTTTTCACCGCCGCCGTCGAGGTGGCGAAGGTGAACGAATCTCGGTCGGTCTCGAAGTCATCTCGCTTGGCCACTTCCTCGGGCTGGGCTGGCCGTCGAAAGACTTGGGCGTCAGCCTGGCCGGCGACGAACAAGACGGCCAGCGCCCAAAGGTAGCGCGCTGCCTGATTGTGAAAGTTAGGAATCATGAACACCTGCCGCTGCTCGGATGTTGCGGTCGCTACCACAACGATGGGGACCCAGACAACTCGCTTGTCTGGGCGGCGCAGCCGCAAGAGGGATCAGGACACATGTTCCACCCCCTCTTGTCGCTGCGCGACACCGACAACAAGTTGTCGGTGCTACCCGCTGCCAATGAAACCCGTGCTCCGGTGATTTGCTCTCCGCAGACCCGTTGGTCTTATCGACCGAATCCTCAGCGGGATTTCGAGTTACGGGCATGAGCGATTCGGCCCGCCCGGCGACGGCCTGAATAGTGCCCGCAATCGGCAAGGTCGCGCGTCCGGACGGCCAAGGCGATGACATTACTTACGGGTGATTTTGAGCGTGCGACCGCCGGCGGTGGCCCACCTCTTCCGCCAAACGCGCGAAGACTTTCAGTAGACAACCTCGTTTGCTTTTCGTTTTTACTGTTGGGAGGGGCGTGCGCCGCGCCCACGACGGCTCGGGTCGCATAGCCAGCCAGGTCACAACAGCCTGATTGGCAATGGGTTCCGCCGAAGGTTGCCCGGCGGTACCCGTTGAACAAGGTCCGCGAACCGCTTTTCACCGCTCGACAATACATACTCCTTGGTTCAAAGGGGGACGATCATGCCTCTTCCCCAGCGGCGCAACCTCCGCCTGGTCGCTCTTCTGCTCCCCGCTTTCGCCTGGGGCGTCTGGAACAGTCTGCCCAGCGTCGGACGCGGCGATCCCGCCTCGGCGGCGGCCGAGGCGATGTTCCGACAGCTCGACAGCTCGGGAGACGGCACGTTAACCCTCGACGAAGCGACCCCCGGCTCGCGCTCGTTCCTGGAACGTGTCTTCAAAGACTTGGGGCGCGGGCCAAGCGACAAGGTCACTCGCGACGAGTTTCTGGCCGCCTATGAACGGCTACGCGGCAAGCCCGCTTCGACCGCTCCCAAGGTGTCGGCCGGCGGCGCATCGACAGGCGACGGCAAACCCGCCGGCGACGAACCACCGCCGGAAGGGATTCGCTTTATTGACGCCGACGGCGATGGACTGATCACACGCGCCGAGTGGTCGCGCTTTACCCAGACTTTTGCCCGACTCGACGCCGACAAGGACAACTCGCTCGCCCCGCGCGAACTCGAAGCGACCGGCGGGGCCGCTGACTTGATCATGAAGCTGGCCGACGCCAACGGCGACAGTCGGGTCTCGCGCGTCGAATGGGGCAAGATGGTGCAAAGCTTCGTCCGCCTGGACACCAACAAGGATCACGCGCTCGAACTCAGCGAATTGCAAGGGGCGGCCGAAACCTTGGTGGCCTCGGCCAGCGGCTCGGCCAGTCTGGGCGCCAGCGGCAAAGGAGCCAAGCCGACCGGACCGACCGTGTGGCGCGGCACGATCGAAGGTCGCGGGCAGATCGAGCTGACCGTCAACGGCTATACGATTATTGGCCGCGAGTATGGTCCTGGCGGTCGTGGTCAGAGCCTGGGGGCCGGCACGTTCACCATGACTGGCAATGGCAAGTCAGGGAACATGGACGCGGTGTACACCGAAGGAGATCGCCGCGGCCAGGCTTGTTTGGGCATCTATCAGATGCAAGGGAACCAACTCCTCTGGTGCGTCAACAATAAGGGGAGCCGGCCGGACTCGATGAACGGCGGCCGCGGCAACTGGCTGCTGACGCTGACTCGCGTCGATGAGGTTGCATTGCCCGGGCGTTCCCTCTGAGTGAAGACGCCAATCGCCTGGCCTGGGAGACGACTTTTCCAGTGCGCGGATCTCGCAATAATGGACGATGGGGCTGGTCGTCCATTCTGGCCACGCGAGGCGCCTATGGCAACGTCTCCGGCGTTATTTACGATTGGTCACTCGACACATCCCATCGAGAGGTTCATCGCGCTGTTGCAACAGCACGGTGTTGCCGCTTTGATCGACGTTCGCCGGTTCCCTGGTTCGCGGCGGCAGCCCCAGTTTCATCAAGCGGCGCTTGCCGAGGCGCTGACCGGGGTTGGCATGGAATACCACTGGATCGAGGCCCTGGGGGGGCGGCGCTCCAGCGGAGCATCTTCACCAGAAAACGCCGGTCTGCGCAACAAAAGTTTCCAGAACTACGCCGATTACATGCAGACAGCCGAGTTTCGCGCCGGCGTCGAGTCAGCTCTGGAAATCGCCACTCGCCTTCCCAGCGCGATCATGTGCGCTGAAGGTTTGTTCTGGCGGTGCCATCGCCGGCTGATTGCCGATTACCTGCTCGCTCGCGGAATTACGGCCCAACACATCATGCCTAACGGCGCGATTCAGCCTCACTCGCTAACCGAGGGGGGCCGGCTCAGTGGCGCGCAGGTGACCTATCCAAAGCCAGCCGAACAGCAGTCGACGCTGTTCGAATAGCGGGCCACGTAAGCCATCGTCGGGGGGCGATTTCACGATGCTCATTCGGGCGATCAGGAATCCTGCCAAGACCTCGCGGGTCATCTAGGAATCCTGCAGGATTCGCAGGCGATGCAACGGTCTGGTAACAGTCTGTACTGCTGGGGGAGAGGTAACGAAAAAGGGTTCCGACGGCGTGTGTCGGAACCCTTTTTCTGCTAGCGACTTACCAAGGCGGAGGGCATGGGAGTCGAACCCACAACCGATTTCTCGGCAACTGATTTCGAGTCAGCCTGCTAGCCATTCGCTTACCCTCCGGGCAGCGGACAATCGTACTATAGCGCTCCCCTGCCGACAAGCCGACCTGGGTGACGCCAACGCAGAGCTATCGCTCATGCCACGTTCGACTTGCGTGCTGGGATGCTATTCCGTACGGTTCTCCCGTCGCGATTCCCGATGCCGCGCGTCGCCGGTCAAGACGCGACGCAATAGTTGCCAACTCCAACCGATCATCGCCAACAGCAACTGCCAAAGGAGCGCGAACGGAGACAGGTAGCCGAACTCAAGCGAAACGACCAGGCAACGATCGATCGTGCGCCAAAACGTCAGCCCGGTTCCCACGATCAGGAACACCAGTGACCAAGTAAACAACATTGGGGAAAGAAAGTGCCACGCCCCTCGGGCCGGCTCCCAGATGATGAACGAAACGAGCCCGACGACGCCCGCGCACAAAAGTGCCAAACCTAACTGTCGTCTCGACTTCGCTGAATTGAGCATGCATCGATTCTAGGCAGCCGCGACCGCCATGAACACGCCTCCAACGCCCACCCCCCAGAGGGAAAACTAGCTTGGCATCGGCGACCTCAACAGTACATAATGAACAGTTGATACGTTGCCTTCCTGTACACCTCGGACCTTCCGGCCGGCGAACCTCGCCCGGTGCGTTCGAGCCTGCCTGAAAATGAATCGTTCGCGGTCGGGACAACGGTCCTTGATACGGCCATAATTGTTGGTACGGCGAATCACCGCACCAGGGCTCGATACCGCCCACGAACCGAGCGATTCCCCGCAGCCTGCCTGCGCCCGAGATCGACTCGGGCTGATCGTCGATGGATCGTCGTCTTCTTTCGCACGCACGAGGTCTGACCATGCTCGCCACGAGCCGCCTGCTAGCAAGTCTTGGCGCTTTGACCACTCTTCTATTGGTTGTTGCGCCGTTGCACGCCGCATCGACGCCGGCCGCGCCAGGCGAATACCAGGTGACACCGGCCGAGGCCAAGCTGGTCGGCAACTTTGCCCAGATGCAATTGGTCGTCACCGACGGCGCGCCGCCGTCGGGCAAGGTGGCGAGCGAAGTCCTCGCGCGGCGAGGCGATTTGACCAACCAGGCCACGTTCAAGTCGAGCGACGACAAGATCGTCACCGTCACGCCGACCGGACGACTCCGAGCGCGCGGCAACGGCAAAGCGACCATCACCGTCCAAGTCGCCAAACGCGAGAAGTCCATCACCGTTCCCGTCGAGGTCACCGACGTGTTGGCCACGGGCAAAGTGAACTTCACAACGGACATCTCGCCGCTTTTGAGCAAGGCCGGCTGCAACGCCGCGGCGTGCCACGCCAGCCAGCATGGCAAGGGGGGCTTCAAGCTTTCGGTATTCGGCTATGCGCCGGACGAAGATTACCAGGCGATGGTCCGCGATCGTCAAGGGCGCCGCGCCAACTTGAATGACCCGGAGCAAAGTCTGGTGCTGATGAAGCCGACCGGACATGTGGTCCACGGCGGCGGACGACGGCTGCAAGACAGTGGCATCGAGTGCGAGATTCTGCGGGCCTGGCTGGCCGCCGGCGCGCCGGCCCCCAAGGCCGACGATCCGCACGTCGCCAAGCTGACCGTCTATCCCGACCAGCGCGTGTGCGGCACGGGGGTCGATCAACAACTGCGCGTCGACGCCACCTACTCGAACGGCACGACGCGCGACGTGACGGCCATGGCCAAGTTCGACACGCCGGACGAGTCGGTGGCCAAAGTCGACCGCAATGGTCATTTCCAGACCGTGGGGCGGGGGCAAGCGCCGGTCCTGGTGCGCTACGAAGGGCAGGCCGCCGTGTGCATGGTCGTGGTGCCGTTCAGCACCGACGTGAAACTAGCCGGCTGGAAAAACAGCAACTTCGTCGACGAACTGGCCTCGGCCAAATTCAAGCAACTGGGCATCGAACCTTCGCCGTTGTGCGACGACAGCACGTTCCTGCGCCGGGCGTTTCTCGACGCGGTCGGCACCTTGCCGTCGATTGACGAGACCAAGGCATTCCTCGCGTCGAAGGAACCCAAGAAGCGCGAACACCTTATCGATCGACTGCTAGGGCTGACGGGTGATCCAAAGCTGGACGTTCACAACAACGATTACGCCGCCTACTGGTCGGTCAAGTGGGCCGATCTGATTCGCTCGAGCAGTGACACCCTGGGCGAACAAGGAATGTGGGCGATGCACAACTGGATTCTCGAGTCGATGCGCGCCAACAAGCCGATCGATCAGTTCGTGCGCGAGCTGATCACGGCCCAGGGTTCGATCTACCGCAATGGCCCGGCCAACTATTACCGCGTGGCGACCAATCCCGAGGATCTGGCCGAGACGACGGCGCAGTTGTTCCTGGGTGTGCGGCTTACCTGCGCCAAGTGCCATCATCACCCGTTCGAGAAGTACAGCCAGCAGGACTACTACAGCTTTGCCGCGTTCTTCTCGCGCGTCGGCACCAAGAACAGCCTGGAGTTCGGCCTGTTTAGCCGCGAGCAAGTCGTGATGGTGAAAAGCGCTGGCGAAGTGCGCCATCCCAAGACCGGCAAGACGCTGACGCCGACGCCGCTGGAAGGGGAACCAGTGGCCGACGCTTCGGATCGGCGCGTGCCGTTGGCCGCCTGGCTGACGTCGGCCGAGAATCCATTCTTTGCTCGCAACATCGTCAACCGCTACGTGGCGAATCTGCTGGGGCATGGCCTGGTCGAGCCGGTCGACGACATGCGGGCGACGAACCCGGCCACGAACCCGGCACTGTTGGACGCGTTGGCCCGCGACTTCACCGCCCACAAGTTCGACGTCAAGCACCTGATGCGGGTGATCATGACCTCGCGGTTGTATCAGCTTGACTCGCAGCCCACCGAGGCCAACGCCGCCGACAGCAAGTTCTTCAGCCACTACACGGTGAAGCGCCTGGCGGCCGAGCCGTTGCTAGACGCCATCGACTTCGTGACGGGCACCCAGACCAAGTTCAAAAGCTTGCCGCTGGGCACGCGGGCCATCGAGCTGCCCGACTCGAACTATCCGGACTACTTCCTGAATACCTTCGGCAAGCCGCGGCGTGCGACGGTCTGTGAGTGCGAGCGCGTGGCGGACGAAAATCTGTCGCAAGCGTTGCATACGCTGAACGGCGACACCCTGTCGGCCAAGATCAACGACAGCAAGGGGCGGCTACGCGTCGCGCTGAACGCCAAAAAGCCGGCGAATGAGATCATTGACGAATTGTACCTGGCCACGTTATCGCGACTGCCCAGCGAGAACGAGCGCAAGACGTGCGAGAAGCTGTTGGCCGAAAGCCCGTCGTTGCAAGTGTTCTGCGAAGACCTGCTCTGGTCGCTGATCAACTCGAAGCACTTCTTGTTTGTGCATTGAGCAGATGGGCGAGACAAAAAGTTGCTGGTTGCTAGCGGCTAGTTGCTAGGAAAGACGTGCCAGGACAAAGGCTGCGCCGTGGCGAGTAATTGTCAGCGACGCGCGGTGAACACCCCTCCCTTTCAGGGAGGGGCTGGGGGAGGGTAAAGACGCTGCCGGCCAGACGACATTTGATTCGTGCGTGCCGATACACTTGAGGAGAACGTCGGAATGCATTGCCGTCGGTTAATGATATTCGTCATCGCCGCTTGTTCCGTATCGTCGATCCTCTCAGTGCCGCAAGGCGCCTCGGCCCAGGAGCCAATCTCGTATCCGATGGTCATGGACCTGGCGCCGCTGGCCGCCCAGATCGGCAAGACCTCGGAACACACGCTGTCGGCGCGCTACAACCTGGACGGCGCGTCGCAGGTGCTCGTCACCGGACCCGGCGTGCGTGGCACCGCCATTCTGCCCGAACCGCCGGCAGCGCCTGTCTTGGCCGCGGTCACTCCACCGGCCTCCGCGACGACAACTGCCAAGCCGACGGCGACCGTCAAGCCGCAAGTCACCACGCAAACCGTCAAGATCGAAGCGAAGAAGCCAACGCCCGAGAAAAAAGCGGACACGAAGAAAGACGATGGCAAGAAGGCCGAGGCGAAGAAAGAAGAAGCCAAGAAAAGCGACGTACAGCAGGAGCCAGCGAAGCAGCCGGCCGCCGCGACGGCAAAACCGCAAGCAGTCGCGCAGAAAGCTGAACCGAAGCAGGCCGACGACGCCAAGAAGATCGCCGACGACAAAAGGGCTGACGACGCCAAGAAGGTTGCCGAGCAAAAGAAAGCCGAGCCCGCGAAGCCCGCTCCCGAGGTCAAAAAGCCCGCCGAGCCGCCCAAGGTCGCCGACAAGAAGCCGGTTCCCAAGATCAAGCTCAAGTTCGATGTCGCCGCCGACCAGATGCCCGGCGTGCGCGACTTTCGCGTGGTCACTCCGCAAGGCGTGTCGACGCTGGGCCAGTTGGTGCTGACGAACTGGCCCGTTGTCGGCGAGCAACCGAAGAACGACGCGCCGGCCGACGCCCAGAAATTCACGCTGCCTGCCTGCCTGTGCGGCGCGATCGAAAAGGCCGAAGACGTCGATTACTACAAGTTCCACGTCGAGGCCGGCACGACGCTGGTCTTTCATTGCCGCGCGGCACGCTGCGAAGATCGGATTCACGACCTGCAGATTCACGTCGACCCGATCATCACCTTGCGGAACGAGCAAGGGACCGTGGTCGCGTCGGGTGACAACTTCTTCTTCGCCGATCCGGCCTTTCAATACCGCTTTGAGCACGCCGGCGACTACACGCTCGAGATTCGCGACGTCCGCTATCAGGGGAATATTTATTGGCAGTACGCCGTCGAGGTCGCCGACGCGCCGCTGGTGACGGCGGCATTCCCCTCGGCCGTGCCGCCGGGCAAGACGACCAGCGTCGAGTTGCTGGGCTTCCATCTGCCGCCGGCGGCCAAAGCCTCGGTCACCATTCCGGCCGACGTCCCCGATGGCCCCACCTGGGTAACCGCGACGCTCGATGGTGGCAAGCGTGTCGGGCCCGTGCCCGTCGTGGTTAGCCGCCTCCCCTTGTCGACCGTGACCGCCGACAATCACACCTTGACCGCGGCGTTGCCGGTCACTGCACCGGCCGCTGTGTGTGGTCGAGTCGCCCAGCCAGGCGAGATCGACTACTTCACGTTCGAGGCCAAGAAAGGCGAAGCCTTCACGTTCGAGGTGCTGGCCCGCCGGCATCAGTCGTCGCTCGATCCGGTGTTGGCCGTGCTGAACGACAAGGGCGCGCGGCTACTGGAAAACGACGACGTCACGATTCACCGTTTCACCTATGGCGACTCGCTGATCGAAAACTGGACCGCGCCGGCCGATGGTCGCTACACGCTGGAGCTGCGCGATCTGTTCAGCGGCGGCAGTCCGACCCACGTGTACTTGCTGTCAGTCACGCGCAGTCAGCCGTTCTTCACGTTGCACGTGGACAGCGACAAGGCCTTGCTCGCGCCGGGTCTGTCGGCGGCGTTGTTCGTTCGCGTCTATCGCAAGAACGGCTTTGCCGGCGAGATCAAGCTGACGGCCACGGGACTGCCCACCGGCGTGACGGCCGAGTGCGGAAGGATACTGCCGGGCGAGAACGATGGCTGCATCGTTCTGACCGCCGCCGACAACGCGGCACTCGGCGCGGCCAACATCCGCATCGCAGGAACCGGCCGGCACAACGACGCGGCCGACGCGCCGCAGTTGTCGGCCGTGGCGGTGCCTTGGCAAGAGACGTACCTGCCCGGCGGCGGCCGCGGTTTGATGCAAGTCGAAATGCTGACCGTCTCGGTCGGCGCGCCGTTCGATCTGCGCCGCGTCAACATCAAGCCCGAGCACGTCACGCTCAAGCCGGGCGAATCGAAGCCGATCGAGATCACCATCGAGCGCGCGCCAGGTTTCAACAAGAACGTCTCGCTCGACCTGATCTACCGGCACCTGGGTGGCATCAGCGGCAACAGCTTGCCCGCCGGCGTGACCATCGACGACAAAAAGAGCAAGACCTTGCTGACCGGCGAGCAGACCTCGGGCGTGATCGTCCTGACCACGGCCAAGGACGCCAAGCCGGTCGCCGATCAGATCGTCCCGGTCCAGGCTCACGTGTCGGTCAACTTCGTGATGAAGATGAGCTACACGGCCAAGCCGCTGCGCGTGACGGTTGAGAAGTAATCGTCCCTTGGCGACGTGATTCTGATTGCAGCGCGGCGTGCGAAGGCGCATCATTGTCATTTGTCGTCGCTTGCTCGCTGAAAGCCGAGGGATCGCTGTCCCTGGGTAGCAGCCCGCGCGAGCCACGACCCAGGGACGGCTGTCCCTGAGCTTTGCTGAAATCACGCCCATCGCAAGAGTGCGCAAGCCGTAACCGCTTGTCGGCATGAGAGTTTCCGCGTACCAAGCCGGCGGCTCGGCCGCCGACGAACGGCGACAAAGTCGCCGGCTTGGTGATACCCCGCTCGATCGTGGCTATCCGATTCGCCACACTTTTCGATTCGTCAGGGGGGCCCGACCTGGCGGAAAAGCCGGCGTTCTTCGTCCCCCGGCGCATGGACACACGATTTCGTCGAACTAGAATCGCCAACGTCGGACCTTTTGGCTTGCGAGGCCGCTGGGGCCAGTCAACGCGCGTGCTGCGACTTGACCCCACGATGTCGAACGGAGCGCCATTGCGCGCTCGCCGCGCCAATCGAGTCAGTCCGACCGAGCAGGGTGAGACGACCGTGGACGTGCTTCGCGTGGTCGCACATGGGGACGGTCGTCAGGTTTCGCAGAGAACGGAAGGATGCAACCAATGAGACGACAACTTTGTATTGCCACGGCGCTCGTCGCGCTCGCCAGTCTGGCGTCGACGCTCTACGCGGCAACGCCGGCCACCAGCGTCGGCTTCCGCCACGCCCGCGCCGGGTGCGCGAAGGCAGGCTGTGATTGCTGTATCGCCAAGACCTGCGCGCCGCAGTACCAGTTGGTCGAGAAGACCATCCTGGTGCCACAATGGGTCACCGAGATGCGCAAGATCAACGTCACCCAGTACGTCACCGAAGCGCGCGAGAAAACGGTGACCTGCTACCAGCAAGTTCCCGAGACCAAAACCGTGGTCAACACCTACACGGTCATGGTCCCCGAGCAGCGCACGCGCACGGTGGCCTATACCGTCGCCAAGCCGGTGCAGCGGACGATCGAAGAAAAGATCACCGTCATGGTCCCCACCGTCGAGACCCGCGTTGGCACGCGCAACGTCGCCCGCACGGTCAGCGAAGAGCGGACCTACACGGTCCAAGTCCCCGAAACCCGCGTTCGCAAGGAAACCTACGTCGTTCACAAGCCGGTCAACGAGACGGTGACCCGGCAAGTGACGGTCATGGTCCCCGGCAGCGAAACCCGTACCGGCACGCGCCAGGTGATGAAGTGCGTCGCCGAAGAACAAACCATCACGGTCCAGGTTCCCGAGACCCGCGTGCGTCAGCAGACCTACACCGCGTACAAGCCGGTCTATGAAACGGTCACGCAAAACGTAACGGTCATGGTCCCCTACTACGAGCAGCGGCAAGGGACGCGGCAAGTCTGCCAGATGGTCCCCGTCGTCGAGCAGCGGTCGGTCTGCGTCGATCAAGGTGGCTGGGCCTGTCAACAAGTTCCCTGTGCGCCTTGCCGTGGCTGCGGCGGCTACGCCGGCTGTGGCCAGTGCGCCGCGGTCCCGGTGGTCACGCGCCAGGTTTGGGTTCCCAAGTACGTTTACAAGCCGGTTTCGGTTACGGCCTATCGTCCGCAAGTGGTCAACGTGCCGTGTACCTATACCGTGCAACTCTGCCGCCCCGAAACGCGGCAAGTGCAACAGGCTGTCTGCAAGATGGTCGCCGAGCAGCGGACCTGCGAGCAGCCGTATTGCGTGCTGGTGCCGCAGCAGCGAACCGTGACGGTGCAGAAGCAGGTCTGCGTCCCCGAGCAGTTCACCTACACGGTGCCGGTTTGCCGGCCCGAGACGCGTGATGTCCAGGAAACCGTCTGCCGCCTGGTGGCCGAGGAGCGGACTCGCGACGTGCCATATTGTGTGATGGTTCCCGAGCAGCGGACCTGCACGGTACAGAAGGTCGTCTGCGTCCCCGAGCAGTTCGAGTACCAGGTCAACGTCTGTCGCCCCGAAGTGCGAACCGTCAATCGCACCGTCACCGAGATGGTCTGCGAGCAGCGGACCCGCGAGGTGCCGTATTGCGTGATGGTGCCTGAGCAGCGGACGTGCGAACGGCAAGTGACGGTTTGCAAGACGGTGGCGGTCGAGAAGCAGGTCGCCTACAACGTCTGCGTGCCGGTGCAGATCGAAAAGGAAGTGCCGGTCCGCGTCTGCCAAATGGTCCCCAAGACGATCGTCTGCAAGGTTTGCATTCCGTGCAAAGGCGACTGCGGCCAGTAAGCGGCCGCGGCAGGTGGGTGGTTAACCATCGCCCGGCGAAAGCCGAGTGCGTCGAAAATAGAAACGGCGTGGAGTGCAAGCTCCACGCCGTTTTCTTTTGGTGATCAGAACTCGTCGCTCGCCGCGACAACATCCAAGGGTGCCATGCTCAAGGCCTTAAGCCTTGAGCATGCCGTATTGGCGCTGCACATGCTCAAGCCTTGGGGGCTTGAGCATGGCACCCGAATGTGATGGTTAGTCTTCCATCGTGCAGACAGTTTCCGTAGGGTACGCACCCGTGCGTACCTGAACTGTGGCGTCAATAATCGCACAATGGTACGCACGTGGTGCGTACCCTAACTGGGATTACTTCGCTGGCACTGAGTTTATCGGCAGCGCCAACAGCAGCGCTCGCGTGGCCCAGCAGGCGGCGGTCATCGAGATGAACTGATCCTTGCCGTGTGGGTAGCCTGATTCGTAGTAGACCTGGAACGCCTTAGCCCGCGAGGCCACGTGCCACGAGCCATCTTCTTGCTGTTGGTCGATCAGGAATCGCAGCCCGCGCCGATACGCTGGATTGTCGGTCGCCAGGCCTCCTTCCTCGTGCAGGGCCAGCAGTGCCGTGCTTGTCGCGTAGGAGTCCGATTGCATGTCAGGAAGTTGCCGCCAGCCGCCATCCGGTTGTTGAGCGGCTTGCAATGTTGTCGTCGCGAGCTTCACTTCGTCCGCGTCGGCCTCAAGCAATTTCAACGCGCGGAGCCGAAAGATATTGTCCTCGGTCTCGATCGCCTCGGTCTGGCGAATCCATTTGCCAACCTGGGCCGTCCGCTCGGCGATCTGGGTTCGCAGTTCTGGCGTGCCATAAACCTTCAAGCCGCGCAGAGCGACATAGCTGCTGGTGAAGAAGCTGTGCTCGCTCGGCGGGCGGTGGGACGCCGGCTGGTAATGCTCGGCGTCGGCCTGGAACTTCAAAAAGAACTCGGCCACCGCGGCGGTCGTCTCGTCGGCCGGCCAGCGGGCGGTGTCGAGCGTCCACAAGGCGTAACCCGCCATGTCGATGTGCCCCCCCTGCCCGCGCCCCTGGCGGTAGCGGTCGCGATTCTTGGCCAGGAACGCCGCTGTGTGATCGACCTGCTCTTGCCACAGTTTCTTGTCGACGGCAAAGCCGCGGGCTTCGGCTGGCGCGAGGGCCATCACGACGAGCCCTTCGTGATGACAGGTGAAACATTGCTTGCCGCGCTGTTCGAGCGAGCTGCGCGCGGCACGTTCGAGCAGCGGGATCGACTTGGCGACCGCGGCGCGGATGGCTGTGTCGGTTGGGCCGGTGTCGTTGGCGGTTGGCGGCGTGTTATCGGCGGCGCGCAGGATGCTGGTGCTTCCCAGTGCCAGGAGCAGCGCGATGATTTGTGTGGGGCGAGTGCGCCTTGATGCTTTGTCGGCCTGCAACGTCCTTACCCTCCCCCCTGCCCCTCCCTGAAAGGGAGGGGTGTTTGTCGCGCATGCTGCGATCGTCTCACGTCGCGCTGTCTTGTCTTCCCTAGCCCCTAGCCTCTAGTCCCTAACCCCTCTTCCCCCCCTCACCAACACCATTGAAAGAACTTGGCGCCCAGCACGCCGCCGGCGATCGGGCCTAGGACCGGAACCCAGGCGTAGGCCCAGTCGCTGGGGCCCTTACCGGCGATCGGCAATAGCGCGTGGGCCAGGCGTGGCCCCAGATCGCGTGCTGGGTTGATCGCATAGCCGGTCGGTCCGCCGAGCGATAAGCCAATCGACCAGACCAGCAAGCCGACCAAGAGCGGCCCGATGCCCAACGCCAGTCCGGTGCCCGGCCTGAGATTGTCGGGCCGCAAGATGGCCAGCACGCCCAGCACCAGCACGAACGTGCCGATCAACTCGCACAAGAAGTTGGCGCACATGCGGCGAATGGCCGGCGCGGTGCAAAACACCGCCAGCTTCGCGTTTTGATCCTCGGTCGCCACCCAGTGGGGCCAGTACGCCAGCCAGACGAGCACCGCGCCGAGGAACGCACCCAGCATTTGCGCCGCCACGTAAACTGGTACATCGGCCCACAAGAGTTTGCCGAGCGTGGCCATCGCCACGGTGACGGCCGGATTCAAATGCCCGCCGCTCACCACATTGACCAGGTAAACGGCAATCGCTACCGCCAGACCCCAGCCTGCCGAAACCACGATCCAGCCGGCATTGTTCCCTTTGGTGCGCGCCAACAGCACGTTGGCCACGACTCCATCCCCCAGCACGACCAGGATCATCGTGCCGATCAACTCGCCCCAAAATGGTTTCATATGCGTGCGCGTCGTGTGGAGGGTGATTACTTGGTTTCGCCGGCGGGCGGTGGCGGCAGGTAGCTGCCCAGCGTGGCCGCGTCGAGTTCAACCGGCGCGCCATTGCTGGGAATCTCGGCGCCGGCGGCCCAGAGGATGCCATTGGTCAGGAATCGTCGATAGCCCGGCTCGGCCAGGCTTTTGTGCAGATGACAACCGGTAAAGACGAACGACCGGGCCATTCCCTGCTTGGTGGCACACTCACGATTGCAGGCCCAACCGACGATTGCGTTGTCGTCGTACTCGGGCGCTTTCACCTTGGGCGAAACCGTTCGCACCAGCGGCGTGATGCCGGTCATGCCGTCGATGAATCGCAGCTTGAACAACCAGCCGTCGTCGATCGTAAAGGGCGTGACGCCGCGCGTGGTTGGGTGCTGGGGAAAGGTCTTGAAGTCCGACACCCAGTGCCCGCGTTGCGAGGCCCCTTTCTCCCACGCCGCGCCGACCAGTCGCTGCATGGCCGGATTCAGCTCCTTGGGAATGTCGACGAACTGATGGCAGCCGACCAGTCCGACGCCGGCGTCGGCCAGTCGCTGTACCTCGGCCAGCTTAGCTTCGTCGCGCAGCGGATGTTTGTCGCCGCAGTCCAGGTAAAACACGATCGCCTTGGCGCCGGCGAACGTCTCGGCCCGCCGCGGCCAATCGACCGCCAGAACCGGAAACACGCCAGGCGTTTGTCGGGCCAGGCGCATCAGCACGGCCGCGCCGCCGAGGTACTCGTGCTCGCCGGGCTTGTAGAAGCTGCTGCCGGCGACGAAGACGATCTTGGTCAGCTTGGCGTCAGGGCAAGTTTCTTCGACGACGACGCCAGGCGGCAACCGAGCCGGCTCGCCGGCTTGGGCCACGTTCACCAGGCCGGCGGTGACGATGGCGAAGGTGCTGAATACGATGCGAAGCATGTTGGTTTCTCGCTTTCGATCGAAGCCTGCGTGGCTGGAATCTTGTTTGGCCTGCAACGTCGTTACCCTCCCCCCTGCCCCTCCCTGAAAGGGAGGGGTGTTTGTCGCACACGCTTCGCTGATTGCGCTAAGCGCTGGCAGCTAAGGTCGAACTCTAGCAACTAGCAACTTGCAACCAGCAACTTCTTCCTCACAGCTCCTTCGCGTTGAACGTGTCTCCTTTGGTCATGTCGCCGGTTTCGTAGCCCAAGCGAAACCAGCGGGCGCGCTGGGCGCTGGTGCCGTGGGTGAACGAGTCGGGCACGACGTAACCTTGAGCCTGCTTTTGCAGGCGATCGTCGCCAATCGCGGCGGCGCAGCGCAAGGCCGATTCGATATCGCCCGGGTCGAGGATGTGTTGCATCTCGTCGGCGTGCCGAGCCCAGACGCCGGCAAAGAAGTCGGCCTGCAACTCTAGACAGACCGACAGATGGTTGGCGCGCACTCGGTCGCTGCGGCGCTGCATTTCCTGGACTTGCTCGTTGATGCCCAGTTGCTTCTGCACGTGATGGCCGACTTCGTGAGCGATCACATAGGCCTGGGCGAATTCTCCCTGGGCCTGAAATCGCTGCCGCAACTCGCGATAAAAGCTCAGGTCCAGATAGACGCGCTCGTCACCTGGGCAATAGAACGGCCCGGTCGCCGCCGATGACAGGCCGCACGCCGAGGCGACTCGACCGTTGAACAACACCAGGTGAGGCTTGCGATATTGCAGTCCTTGCTGGCGAAACAACTCGGTCCAGACGTCCTCGGTCTCGGCCAGCACGACCGAGACAAACTTCTTGAGATGTTCTTCCTCGGGGCCGGCTTCGTGGGGCGCGTGGACGGCCGGCGGAGGCGGCGCGCCTTGCTGGGCGTCTTGCAACAGTTCCAACGGATTGAGCCCGAACACCAGGCTGATAATGATCAGGATCACCAACCCGGTGCCGCTGAGCATGATCGGCTGGCCGCCAAACCCGCCGCCGAAACCACCGAAGCCGCCGCCACCATCGCCGCGCTGGTCCTCGACATTGTCGCTCTCGCGTCCACCTTCCCAGCGCATGGTCCAAGCTCCTCGAATGATGGCAAATCGTCGCGATCATTCTAACCATCGGGAAGCGCCGAGGGCAAAAGTCCCGCAGTCAGAGAGCGCCAGAGTGCGTTAGCGCTGGAATTCTTGGCGATCTACCGGCTGGGCAGCCGTGGTCGCCGCGCCGCCGGCCGGCGTGTTGAGTTCGACGCGGAACAGCGTGAAGCGATCGTCGAGGTTTCGCTCTTTGCGCGTGTAGGGGCTTTGGGCCACTTGTTCGACGCGGCCGACCATCCCCAATTCGTGACGCCCTGACGCCCGATCGATCACATAGGCCGTCGTCGCGCCCGCCGGCAACACATTCGGCAAATGCGAAGGGCACCAGACGCCGATCAACGGCCGGTCGACATAGAACACGTGCCGCGCGATTTCCTGTCGACCGCTGGCGGCTAGCAGGCAGTTGTCGGGCAAGTGTTGGCCGATCATTTGCAAGAATTGCTTATCCGCCGCCGATTGATCGCGGCGTGGCATCACCCAAGTCTGGACCGTTAGATGTCCGCCGACAATCGTGGCGAACAGCGCTGCGGCCGCCAGCGACACGCGATGTGGCCGAACACCCCAGGTCGCCAGGTGTGTCGCGCTGGTCAATAAGCCACTCGCGGCAATCGGCGCGAGCGCCGGCAGCGCATAGAGCAGATAGTGATGATTCTTGCCCGACGAGCAGGAGAGCAAAGCTAACTGGCCCGCGAACCAGAACCAACAGAATCGCTCGCTCGAGCGCAGCTGTTGCCACGCGGTGCGCAGCGACGACCAAGCGCCGATCACGACCCACGGGGTCCAGGGGAGCAACTGCACCGGCCACTGACTGAAGTAGTACCACCAAGGCTGCGAGTAACCGATGCCATCGGCCGCGCGGCGGAAGGTGTGCTCGTACCAAAGCTGGAGCGCGCTCGGGTCGCGGAGCGACACCGCCACCGGCCAGGCGACGGCAATCGCCACCGCGGCCAAGATGCCGAGCGGCGAGACCCAGCGTCGCAGGCCGCGCCAATCGCCCGAGACGATCAACCAGCCGGCGCAAGTGAACAAGGCCAGCAGCGCGCCGAAGCCGATTCCTTTGGCCAGATTCGTCAGTCCGATCACGATCCAGAAAGCAAACCGCCAGCGCCGCCACTCGGCCGGGGCGAGCGACTTGCGCCGTGATTCAGCTTCGTGAAACAGCGTGAGCGCGGCCAGATACAAGGCCAGCAGCACCACGTCGGCTTCGCACAGTCGGGCATAGGCCACCATGTAGACGCTGGTGCATTGCACCAGGCCCGACAGCCAACCGATGGTCCCGTTGAATAAGCGCGTCGCCAGCCGCATCTGCAGCCAGACGACCAGCAAGCCGCACAACGCGAACGGCAGTCGCACGCTGGTTTCGGTGAAGCCGCCGAGGGCGATCGACGAGAGCCCGGCCAGCCACTCGGGCAAGGGCGGCTTCTCGAGCCAGGTTCGATCGCCGATCCAGAGCACCAGCCAGTCGCCCGACGCGACCATCTGCTTGGCCGGGCCGGCGACGAGCGTTTCGTGCTCGGTCAGCGCGCGGTTCGAGCCAAGCTGCCACAGAAACAGTAGCGCAGCCAGCAGCATGACGGCCACGGTCGGCCGCCGCGCAAACCAGGTGATGATTGTCGTCAGGCGTGGGGGCATTTCATTCGGCGCGCAAAGAGTCGCAAGTTACTCGCGGACTTGTAGTTCAAGCGCCGAATTGCGACAAGAGCAGAGATCGAAGGCAGCGGCAGCGAAGAGGGAGATTGAACCGCAAAGACGCAAAGGGCGCAAAGAAAAATGCACGAGCAGGGAAAGAGAGGAAGCATATCAATAAGCTTCGGGTGGACGGAGATTGAGTGACAAGCCCCCGCTAGCGCTTGGTTTCTTCGGTCTTCTTTGCGACCTTTGCGTCTTTGCGGTTCAATTCCCCCCAATTCCGTCGTGTCGTCGTGCCTTTGTGGTTGGTCTTCTCACCCTGTAGCCGCGCTGCTTGAGCAATCTGGCTGCCGCCTCTATATTCGCGACAGCACTCGTGTGCCAGCATTCATCGTTCGTGCTTCGTCATTCAGGCTTTCCCGCCGTGGCTGCTACTTCAACTCACGCACTCGATCTGCTCGACAAGCCGCCGGCCAAGATTCCGCCGGTCTGCGTGGCGGCCGGTGATGAGCATTTGCTTCGGCGGCAGGTCAGCCAGTGGCTGCGCGACGCCGTGACGGGTGGTGATGAGTTCAGCATGACCACCTTCGACGGCGACGAAGCCGAGCTACGCGACGTGATTGACGAGCTGTCGACGATGGCCATGTTCGGCGGCGGGCGGCGGTTGGCCGTGGTCGACAACGCCGACGATTTTGTCACCCAGAACCGAGCGGCCTTGGAAGATTACGTGGCCAAGCCCCGCTCGTCGGGCGTCCTGTTGTTGAACGTCAAGACCTGGCCCGCCAACACCCGGCTGGCCAAGGCCGTCGCGGCGTCGGGCTTGACGATCGATTGCTCGACGCCGACCGAAGCTAAGCTGTCCAAATGGGCTCAGCGCTGGGCAAAGAAGCAATACCAAGCTGAACTCGACAGCTCGGCGGCTAACGTGCTGATCGAAATCGTCGGGCCCGAGATGGGCCTGTTGGATCAGGAACTGTCCAAGCTGGCCGGAGCGGTCGAGCCAGGCCGCAAGATCGTGGCCGACGACGTCCATCGGCTGGTGGGCAGTTGGCGCACCAAAAGCACCTGGGACATGCTCGACGCCGCCTTGCTGGGGCAATCGGCCTCGGCCCTCGAACAACTCGATCGCCTGTTGCGATCAGGTGAAGAGCCAGTGGCCATCCTGGGGCAAATCGCTTCGTCGCTGCGCAAGCTGGCCACCGCGGCGCGGCATGTCTTTCGTTCTGAGACCGAGGGACGACGGATGTCGCTGCGCGGCGCGCTCGAAGCGGCCGGCGTCCGCATGTTTATCGAGAAGGCCGAGACGCAATTGAAGCGGCTCGGGCGTTATCGATCTCAACAGCTCTATCGCTGGCTGCTCGACACCGACATCGCGCTCAAAAGCCAAGGGGGCGGACGACCCGCGGCGCGACGGACCCTGGAACGGCTGATCGCGCGAATCTCGGCCGCCGCCGAGCCGCAGGTGCAAAGCCGGTGACCGTTCGACGCTGGATGGCACGGCCGCTTGTCGGCCGTGTCGCGAAGCGACAAGAAGAATGGATGAGCTTGCGCTATTTCCTGTCGCTGCGCGACCCAGCCGGCTAGCGGCTGGGCCACCCCTTCGGCCAGCGACGCGAGTGCTAGCGTCATGCGCGATGCTGGACATTAGCGCTGTCAGGCCACGCACTTCGCCTTGCTGGCGGGGGGGATTTGGCGTATTCTTCCGCCCCCGCCTGTTCTCCCTTCCCCACCGCAAACGCATCATCGATTCCGCCCTCCGCACCGATGATCGTGTTTTGGTTTCGGCAGATTCGAACATGAAGCCGAGCGCTACCTATCCCATTGCACGTCGCAGCCTGCGCGAGCCAGCTCGTCGCGCGCCGCGGTGCTGGGGATGCGTTTGGCTGCTGATGCTGATGGCCACGGCTGGCTGCACCAGTGGCGATGTCGCGCGACCGTCGATCTTTGGCTTGCGGCGTGGCAATAGCGCGCCGAATGCCGCCGCCACTGCCGCGCTGACCAGCGCCCCGCTCGCCGAGCCAAATGTCACGTTGCCCGGGGCCGTGCCCGCCGGCGTGGTAACGGCGCAAACCGGCGCGGCGTCGAACACCGCCGCCGCGCGCAACGAACAGCTCAGCCAGATCATGGCCGAGTTGCAAACACTCGGCGCCCTCGATCCGGTCGCCCAGTCGCAACTGTTGGCCGACTTGCAGCAGACCGATCCCGCGCTGTGGCCGCAGATGGTGCAGGTCTTCCGCGCCTCGCTCAAATACCGGCAGCGCCAGAAGGAACAAGCGACCACGGTGGCCAATGCGGCCAAGCCCATCGATGCGCGGCCCGTCGTCGAGGCAACCACCGCGACTGCAACCGTGTCGGCGACTGCCGTGACGCCGGTCGCCGCACCGGCTCCCGCTAATCAACCGCCGGCCGCAGCGCCCGTGCAACTAGCCGGGACAGCGCCAGCGACCAACGCGCCGACCGTGGCGTCACCGGCCGCGACGCCTGCGCCGGCCACTCCCAGCGCAACCAGCGCCGCCGCTACCTCGACCGCCGCAGCACCGGACACGACCAGTTCACCGATCACGCCGGTGTCGTTCGATCGACCGCTGACGCCCGAGGACGTGCCGGGCATGATTTCGCAGGCGATTGCCAAGCTGGAAGAATCGACGGCCGATGGCGGGACGTCCCCCGAAGTGCTCGCGCAACAGGCCCAGTTGCGGATGATGTACCTGATGGCCGGCCGCAAGAAGGACGCCATGCGTCCGATCGCCGGCATGCAACCAGCCGAGCAAGATTTTTGGGTGCAACAGATGTACGGGATGTCGACCTATCTCGACGCCGGCCAAGGGCGCGATCGGGACCGCCGGCTCACCGACGCTACGACGCACCTGGCCCAGGCCGTGGACCGGCTGGCTGAGTCGAGCAACTTGCTGGTCAAGAATTTGGCCTTCTGCACCGAGGTGAGCAGCTTCGGCGTGCATACCGATTTTCCCAAGTACGAATTCAAGGCCGGGCAGCAACTGCTGTTGTATTGCGAATTGCAGAACTTCAAGAGCGAGGCCACTCCCAAGGGGCACCGCACATCGCTGAAGAGCAGTTACCAGATTGTCGATGCGCAAGGCCGCCGGGTGGCCGAGCATGAGCTGCCGGCCACCGAGGAAAACTGTCAGAACGTGCGGCACGACTATTTCATCCGCTACTTCCTCCACTTGCCCACTAAGATCTACGGCGGCAAGTACACCCTGCAGCTCACGGTCGAAGACACGCTGGCCAACAAAGCGGGGCAAGCGTCGATCGAGTTCACGATCAAGGGTGAATAAGGTCGCTGGCGGCCCAGCTCAATTCCCCTCAATTTGCCAACGCACACCAAGCAGCGTTCTTCCAAGCCGGCGACTCGGTCGCCAGTTTTCCGCGGCCAAGCCGCCGGCTTGGCGGAGCATCTCACACGCATATCCGTTCCCCAATGGTGGGGAGTCCCCCTCGATCTCCGCCTCCTCAATGGCGAGCGGCGCAGGTTGTGACGGCTGGCGCGACCGGGGCCTGTTCCAGCGTCGTTATGATCGGGCGAGAACAGGGTTTGCGTCGGTCGGAACCTGGGGTTTGGGCTGCACTAAAAGCTTGCCTCGGTAGCGATTCTCCCTAAACTGAAGATGGCGGCTCCGAGCCCAGCAATGGTGTGGCATTGGTGGGAGCAGGGACGCTGTTTCCATTCATTGGCTGATTGCCTGCTGGCCTCGACCAAACGAGCCCGGTGATGACGGTGGACAGCCCGCTAGCGTTGAGGCGTTTTCTTGTCGCAAGTGTCGCTCGAATCTGAACATTCGGCGGCCGTGGTCGCACCCGTTCGACCATCGCCCAAGCCAGCCGGTTCGGGGCGCGCCCTCGCGCTGCCCCAGATCAGCGTCCGCGTGCTAGTCGCGGCGGCGGTGCTGCTATTGGCCCATCTGCCGTTGGTTTGGATTCACTTGTGGGATCTGTGGGACAAACCCCAGCACGGCTACGCGCTGTTGATCCCGGTGGGTGTGTTTGTGCTGGTCCAACAGCGGCTGTCGACGATCGGCCAACTGCACCATGGCGAGATGTTTGGAATGCTGATCGCCGTTGTCGCGGCGCTGGTGTGCGATGTGATCGCCATCGCGCTGATGATTCCCGGCGCGGCCATGTGGGCGGTCTTCTTGTTGCTGTTGGGTTTAGCCCATGGGCTGGGCGGGCGCAAGTTGCTTTCGGCCGCCTTGCCGATTGCCGTATTCGCCTCGCTGATGGTGCCTTACTCGTCCGAGATTGAAACGCGGCTGATCGCCCAGATGCAGAGCCTGACTGCTTCGTGGAGCAGCCAGATGCTCGATCAGTTCCGCGTCATCCATTTGCTGATGGGAAACACCATCGAATTGCCAGGCCGGCAGTTGTTCGTCGAGGAAGCGTGCAGCGGCGTGCAGTCGTTGTACGCCTGCTTCGCCGGCACGTTTTTCTTTGTCTTGTGGACCAAGCGAGGCATTCTTCGCTCGGTGATGTTGTTGCTGTCGTCGTTTGGCTGGGTGTTTGCGGCCAATGCGCTGCGAATTTTCCTGGTGACGATCGCGGCGGAAAAGAACGTCGATTTAGCCACGGGGACGCCCCACTGGTTGCTGGGAATGCTGGTGTTCGCGTTCACCATGGGGATGGTGCTGAGCACCGATCGGTTGTTCGAGTTCTTCACCTTGCACGATCCGAAGTACTGGTGGAATTCGACCAGGCCCAATCGGGGAACGGCTGTTTTTCCGGCGCTACGTCACACCAGTATCGATTCGTGGCTGACTATTCCCGTGACCGTCGCGTTTGCGGTGCTGGTCCTCTGGCAGGTCTACCTGCTGGCCCCGGTCGGTGGCAGTTCGACCGAAACGGTCGATGCGTCGCACGCGCCGCTCGCCTTTGAAAAACTCTCGGCCGATACCTTGCCGGCCGTGTGGGGCGGAAGTCGCCCGCAGACCGAGTTCAAACACTCGATCGAGCAGGCGTTCCATGCGGTCCACTCGCGCTATTGGGCGTATGGCAAAGGCAGCGACCGCATCTGGGCCTCGGTCGACTTTCCCTTTGCCAAGTGGCACGACATCACGGTTTGCTACCGCGGTCTGGGTTGGGATGTGAGCCCGCCGACGTTCCATGCAGCGCGTGGCGACTCCGATCTGCCGTTCATGGATTGCGAAATGAACCAGATGCCGCTGGGCTACGGCTACCTGGTGTTTGTGATGTTCGACATGCAAGGCAAGCCATTCATTCCCTCCAGCCTGTCGCTCGATTCCCGGTTGCAGCTCGAGCTGACCGACCGGCTGATGAACATGAAGCAGAACTGGCAACATGCCGGCGTGCAATTGGCCGGCGGTCCGTCGGCCAAGTACATCCAGGCGCAGGTCTTCGTGACCAGCGGCATGCCCATCACCAATCCCGAGCGCGACGAAGCCCGGGCGCTGATGCTGACTTTGTGTCGGCGCTTGCTCGAACAGATCGAGCACGCCGCTGTAGAAAGTGCCCAGGTGCCCACGGCGACGAATTAGTCGCGTCGTGGTTCTCATCGTCCACCGGCGTTAAGCGGGTCGGGCTGTCAGGCGGATTACGAATAAATCCGCATCATCACGGCGGCCAGTCCGACCGCCGCGATCAGCAGCACCGCCAGCCCGGCCCACAGCCACGTGCTCCGACGCCGCTGTTCCAGGCGATACTCCCCTTTGGCCAGCACCGAGGCTGGGATGTTCGGCGTGGCTGGCGTGCGGGCGACCGGGTCGCTCCAGACGGTCTGGCCAATCGGCGTGGCCAAGGCGATACCGCTGGGCGGGAGCGTCAGCGCGCTCATCTGGGGCAACACCTCCGCCGCGCGACGCCACTCGGGCCAATCCTCGCGCCAGATCATCGACTCGGGCCCCACACGCCCCTGATCGATCCAGACGCGAAACAACGTGCCGGGGGCCGGGCCGTATTGAGTCGTTCCTCCCGGCGGCAACACGTACCAGACGGCGGCCGGTTTCTCGTCGATCGGGTCGTGCGGCGTTGCGGCCGGCTTGCCCGACGGAGCAGTCAACGCGGCAGGCTGGGCATGTGCCGTTTCGGCGGGGGCATAGGCCGTGGTGGGCTGCAACGCGGCGCCCTGCGCGGTGTCGGTTGGGGCTGCCATCGTGGTGGCCGACTCGCCAGCCATCTGAGCATTGGCACCCCCCTGGGGTGCGGCAACCGGCCGATAGATCGTCCCCTCGGCGGTCTTGACCTTTTCGATCGTCGATTGCAGCGGGATGTCGACCCGGGCCTGGCACTGATCGCAAATGCCGCGCTTGCCAGCCAGGAAATCCTTGACGTGCATGGCGTGGCCGCATTGTTGACAGGCGAATCGAATGCCCATGGTCGCTCAACGGACGGGTTCACATTGCCCTGGGGTGCGCTGGTCGCTAACCGTTGCCAGGCCCTGAGACCACTGATGATACCCTAAGAACCGCCAGAGGTTATGTCCCCAGTGGCAATCGGGCCCAAAGTGTCTGACCCTATCGACCGGGCCAAGGGGGCTCGCCGATGGGGCGGCGGCCTGTACAATCGGCGTCCGAACGGGCCGCCGCGAGCGTGCGGCCGACTGATAACCATAGCCGAATTGCCCAGCAAGGAACGTCGAACATGAGCGATTGGATCGAAGCCGGCCAGCCGGCCCCCGATTTCACCCTGCCCACCGATAGCGGCTCGAAGGTCAAGCTGAAGGAGCTGCGCGGCAAGCCGGTGGTGCTCTATTTCTACCCGCGCGACAACACGCCGGGCTGCACTAAGGAGGCTTGCGCCTTCCGCGACCGCAAGGCCGAACTGGCCAAGCTAGGTGCCCAGGTGTTGGGTCTGAGCACGGACACGGTCGACAGCCACGCCGGATTTCGCGACAAGTTCGACCTGAACTTCCCGCTGTTGTCCGACGAAGAGCATGTGGTGGCCGAGAAGTACGGGGCCTGGCGCGAGAAGAACATGTACGGCAAGAAGTCGATGGGGATCCAGCGCTCGACCTATCTGATCGACGCCCACGGCGTGGTGGCCAAGGTCTGGAAGAAGGTCTCGGTCGACGGCCACGACGACGACGTGCTGGCCGCCCTGGCCGAGCTGAAAAAGCCGGCAAAAGCCGCCAAGTAGGCGGGCTCGCATGCCCAGTGACCTTCCCTCTGGCGACCGTCCTCAGTAAGGGTGGCCCAGCCGCTTGTCGGCTGGGTCGCGCCAGCGACAAGAAGATCGTTGGAGCTTGGAATAGGTCGCCAGAGTCGCGCGTTCTTCCTGTTGCTTACGCAACCCGGCCGGCGAGCGGCCGGGCCAGCCAGGGGCGACGATTCAGCCGCGATTTCGGGCGTGGATGCCATGACTCAGGCTGGCTTGAAGCCGTACAACGGTCCCCGCTAGCGGCGTTGACTGAAAGCATTGCCAGCAAACAGCTTGCGACGCCCCTTGAACCACGCGCAGATTCCGACGCTCAAAGCTGATAAGATACTTCCTACGCGCGTCACAGGCGGCGGCCCACGGGGGCAAGCCGGCTGCCAGCGGACCAGATCGTTTGAGTCTGGGTCGGTCGAGTCTGCGGGGCAGGCAGTCCGCGACCCGCCCAGCCGTTCGGCAGCTTTTGGACGCGCGGTCGGTTTTTGCATGCAGCCACGTCTGCTCTTCACGAGTGGAAGTCGTTGGACTCACCGCGGATGACCATCTCTGAGACGATTGCCCACCTGCGTGGGTCGATTCCTGCGGTGCTGCCGTCGCTGTTGATGTGCGACTTTGGCCAGTTGGCCAATGAAGTGCGCCGCATCGAAGCCGCCGGCGTTCCGGGGCTGCACCTGGACGTAATGGACGGCCACTTTGTGCCGAACCTGTCCTATGGATTGCCCCTGGTCGAGGCGTTTCGGCGGATGACCACCCTGCCGCTAGACGTCCATCTGATGATCAGCAATCCGGCCCAGTACATCGAGCGTTACCGGGAAGCCGGGGCCGACTCGATGACCATTCATGTCGAGGCAGTCCATGATCCGCGGCCATTGCTGCGCGAGATTCGGGCCATCGGGGCGATGGCTGGTCTGGCCTTGAACCCCGACACCCCGGTCTCGGCAGTGCGGCCGTACCTGAAGGATTGCGATCTGGTGTTGGTGATGAGTGTGAACCCGGGCTTTGGCGGCCAGAAGTTCGACCGCCGGGCGCTGGACAAGCTTGCCGAGCTGCGCAGCTTGGCGGGCGATGAATTGCTGTTGGAGATCGATGGGGGCGTGAACGACGCCACGATCGCCGATTGCTGCGCGGCCGGAGCCCAACTGCTGGTGGTGGGTTCGGCGATCTTTGGCACCAGCGACTATTTGGCCAGCACCCGCCGCTTGGTGGAACTGGCCAGTTCCAAAACAACACGGTCACCGCAACGAACATGTTAAGGATTGCTCTAATTCGCCCGGGCGCTACCGATTACGACCTGCAAGGTCGGATTCAGGGGAGCCTGGACATCCCGCTGTGCGACACCGGAGTGCGCGAAGTCGAACAGTTGGCGCCGGCCCTGCGGCCGCTGGATTTGCACGTCATTTACACCGCCGACGGCGAGCCGGCCCGGCAAACGGCCACCATGCTCGCCGAGGCGCTCGACGCCAAGGTAAAATGCCTGGACGGGCTCACCAACATGAGCCTGGGACTGTGGCAGGGGATGCTCGTCGAAGAAGTGCGACGCAAGCTCCCCAAGGTTTACCAGAAATGCTCGGACCAGCCCGAGTGCGTCTGCCCGCCCGAAGGGGAAACCCTGGGCGAGGCTCGCGAACGCGTGCAAGAGGCGCTGGCGAAAATCGCCAAGAAGAATAAAGATGGCGTTGTCGGCCTGGTGTTGTCCGAGCCGCTGGCCAGTTTGGCCCGGGCGTGCCTGAACCACACGCCGGTCGGCGACTTGTGGGAAGTGATGAGCGAGCACGGCACGTGGGAGCTGATCGAGCGCGGGACCGCGCCGGTTCCGGTGGCCGCCGCGCGGACGAGCGAGACCGCCTAGGCACGAAAAGAATCGCGCGTCGCGCACCCGAGCGTGGCCGCGGCGAAGAAGTACCGGAGACGACCGACTATGGCTTCGGCCAAAACCGATTCCACCACCTCCAGCGAACTGCCCGACCAGACGCCGGTTCCCACGGCTCCGATGGACGCGATTTCGTCATCGGCCGCCGCGCCGCGCGCCAAGCGCGGGGTGCCCGAGGGGTTGTGGAAGCGCTGCCCGGGCTGTGGCGAGACGATCTTTCGCAAGGAAGCGGAGAAGCGGTTCAACGTCTGTCCCCAATGCGACTATCACTGGTACATCTCGGCCAAGGACCGGACGGCCCAGTTGTTGGACGACGGCACGTTCGAGGAGTGGGACGCCGAGGTGATGCCGCTGGACCCGTTGGGCTTTGTCGACAAGAAGCCGTACGCCCAGCGGTTGCAAGCCGAGCAGAAGCGCACCGGCCTGAACGACGCAGCCCTGACCGGCCACGGCATGATCCGCGCCCGCCGCGTGGCAGTCGGCATCACCGACTCGGCCTTCATCATGGGAAGCATGGGTTCAGTCGTCGGCGAGCGTTTAACTCGCTTGACTGAACGGGCCACCGAGCAGCACTTGCCGCTGATCATCGTCAGCGGCTCGGGCGGCGGCGCCCGGATGCACGAAGGGATTCTATCCCTGATGCAAATGGCCAAGGTCTCGGCGGCGCTCGCGCGCTATGACGCCGCCGGCGGCTTGTTCATCTCGGTCCTCACTGACCCGACGATGGGTGGCGTGGCGGCCAGCTTTGCCTCGTTGGGGGATGTGGTCTTTGCCGAACCGCGCGCGATGATCGGCTTTGCCGGCCCGCGGACCATCGAGGCCACGATTCGAGCCGAGTTGCCCAAAGGCTTTCAGACCAGCGAATTTCTGCTGGAGCACGGCTTTGTCGATCGCGTCGTCCGCCGCGCGGAGCTGAAGAGCGAAATCGCGCGGATGATTGACTTCTGCGGCTTTGTGTGAGTTTTTCGCTGCTTCGTGGAAGACTAGCCACGGAGGCACAGAGACACGGAGTGAAGCACGGAGACGTGCGTCATAGAGCGCCGGAGAAGTAAGCCCCCGGTTAGCGCCGCCCGACGATTCCAATCCCGGGCTCTCGAAGTGTGGGTCGCGCCCTCAACTGGGGTAGCCCCGACAACTTGCTTGTCGGGGTTGCGCAGCAACAAGAGGCGCGCGGGCACCGTACCCAATGTTGTTGAAACCGAGTTCGCCACCCTCTTGTCGCTAGCGCGACCCGGACAACAAGTTGTCCGGGCTACCCCTTTCTTCTCTCCCTCTCTCATTCCTCTCCGTGCAAGCCTCCGTGACTCAGTGCTTCCGTGGCGAGCCTTTCAGAATCACATCTGCTCGACCACGCCGATGCCTAGCAACTCCAGCCCCTGCTTGATCGTCCGGGCGGTCAGGTCGCAGAGCAGTAACCGGCTGTCGCGCACGGCGGGCGTCTCGGCCTTCAACACCGGACACTGCTCGAAAAACGTCGAATACGTGTTCGCCAGATCCCACAGATACGTCGTCAACTGGTGCGGCCGGTAATCGGTCAACACCGACGCCAGCGCTTCCTCGAACCGCAACAACTGCCGCGCCAGGGCTTGCTCGGCCGGGGCGTCGAGCGCCACAGCCGGGGCCGACGCTCGCAACGCTTCGACGTCGACCTGCCCGCGACGGAAGATGCTCCGCACCCGGGCGTAGGCGTATTGCATGTACGTGGCCGTGTTGCCGTTCATGGCCAACATCTTGTCGTAGCTGAACGTGTAGTCGCTGGTCCGGTTCTGCGACAGGTCGGCGTACTTCAACGCCGCGATGCCAACCGTCTCGGCGATCTGTTGCCGGCGTTCGGGCGAAAGGTCCGCGCCGCTCGGCTTGGACTCGTCATTGGCCGAAACGATCTCGCGGGCCCGGCTGACCGCCTCGTCCAGCAACCCGGTCAAGCCGACCGTGTCGCCCGAGCGGGTCTTGTACGGCCGGCCATCGCTCCCCAGCACGGTGCCAAAGCTGACGTGCTGCAGTTCCAGCTTGTCAAAGCCCAGCAAGCGCGCCGTGGCGAACAGTTGTTCGAAGTGCAAGCTTTGCCGGTGGTCGACGACGTACAAAATGGCGTCGGGCTGCCACCGCTTCATTCGATATTCGATCGTCGCCAGATCGGTCGTCGCGTACAAAAACGCCCCGTCCTTCTTGCGAACGATCATCGGGGCGTCAATCTTTTTGCCCCCGGTGGCCGTGACCGGCAGCGTGTCGAAGAAGACGCACAGCGCCCCGTCGCTCTCGCGGGCAATTCCCCGCGCGATCAGGTCGTCGACCGTGCCGGCCAGTTGATCGTGGTAGAAGCTTTCCCCCAGCGTCTCGTCGAACGTCACCCCCAGCCGGCGATAGACGACGTTGATCGCCTCGCGGCACGGCGGCAGGAACGCGTGCCACAAGCGCAGGTTCTCGGCGTCTCCTTCGTGAAGCTTGGCCGTCTCTTGCAGCGCGGCCTGGCCGATGTGGGGATGTTGCCAGGCCATGTGAGCCAGATTCTCGTCCGACTCGACCGCGGCCAGCTTCTCGGCCAGCGCGTCAACGTCTTTGCGCGTGTCGGCGACGACCCCTTCCAATCGCTTGAGCGCCTTGACGCGTTTCTTTTCTTCTTGCGGATCGGCGGCTTTCGGGGCGGCCTGCTCGGCGCGCAGATCGGCTTCGCGTTCGGCCAGCTCTTTGCGCAACAGCGGTAGCCGCTCGCGCCCTTCGTGATAATCGACCAGCCGATTCACCAGCCGGTACAGCCGAGCCAACTCGTCGACCGGCGACTTCTGGTACGCCGCCTCGTCGCGAAAGTGCTTGTAGCCATAGATGATCATCCCGAACTGGGTGCCCCAGTCCCCCAGGTGGTTGTCGCTGATCGTCCGGTGGCCGAGGAACTTCAGCGTTCGGTACAGGGCATCGCCAATCACCGTCGAGCGAATGTGCCCGACGTGCATCGGCTTGGCCACGTTCGGCGCGGAATAGTCGATGACAAAGGTGCGCGGCTGCGTCGTCGCCGCCACGCCCAACCGCGCATCGGCGACCGCCCGACCCAGACACCCGGCCAGCCAGTCGTCGCGTAGCCGGACGTTGATGAAGCCGGGGCCGGCGACCTCGGGTGGGTGAGCGATGTCGTCGAGCTTCAGCGCGGCCACGATCTCAGCCGCGATGTCGCGCGGTGGCCGGCCCAGCTTCTTGCCCAGCGGCATGGCCAAGTTAGCCTGGTAATCACCAAAGCTGGCGTCCTGGCTCGGCCGGACCAACTCGAGCAAGGCCGGCAATTCCTCGGGCGTGGCGTAGGGCGTTAACGCCGCGGCGAGCCGCTCGCGGACCAGGGCTAAAAGATTCATGCGGTTGCCGAACGGTTGATGGAGGACGGTCGTCTTTCACCCTCGCCCTTTGTGGGAGAGGGTGGTTCGCATGGCGAACCGGGTGAGGGGGCGCTTCAGGCTGGCGCGAGGAGCTATTCGGTACCCCTCATCCGCCCTTCGGGCACCTTCTCCCGCAAGGGGCGAAGGGCTAGTGCGCGATCGATGGCGATGGAGGCCCCAAAGGCGTTGAACGCCTTGACCGATTCCCGCTCCCCACTTGAAAGAGAGCCGTCGCGATCAGCAGCAAGGCCCGAACGAATCCAAAAACTACCGCTCTACTCTTCCCACGGCGCGTGGCGGGCGGGCTCGACGACCGGCGGCACGAACTCGACTCGCTTAGCTGTACACCAAAGCTGGTCGAGCGCGTAGTACTTCCGCGCTTCGTCGTCAAAGCAGTGGACCACCACGTCGCCATAGTCCTGAAGAATCCAGCGGCTGTCGACGTAGCCTTCGGTTCCCAATCGACGATCGTGCAGTTGCTTTTGTAGCACGCGATTGACTTCGTCGGCAATGGTGTGCAATTGCCGGCGGCTGGAACCGGTGACCAGCACGAAGAAGTCGAACTCACTGGTGAGTTCGCGCAGGTCGAGGATGGTAATGTCCCGGCCGCGGTGTTCGGCGGCCGTACGAGCGGCGGCCAAGGCCCGTTCCAATGAGCGGTCGCCCCGCGCATCGACGTCGGCCCGGCTGAGTTCAGTAGTCGCCACGAGTGATGAGTCCTCCTAGTCCGGGATGCAACTCCCTGCGTTCAATTCTACCCAGAAAACGACCCCTCCGCCATGCAATTGGTTCGCTCCGGAGGGCCTGCCGGGCTGAATTGTTCGCCATTTGACCGTTTTAGGCAACCTATACCGAGCGAGCCATCGGGCTGCTAGCGGAGCAACGTCGAGCCTGCTGGTGGTAATCACAAGCCCAGGGGCTTCGCCCCCTGGGAAACCTAAAGACCCCAGGGGGTGAAACCCCTGGGCTTAGGGGGCCGACGCGCTCGTTTTTGATCAATTAAAACCCCACTGCAGCGCGTCAAAAACATTTGTCCCCCGCAGCCCGGCTAGGGTATCATCAACAGCCTTCGAGCCCCTGGGCTCTCCCGCCTTAAGTACCTGCCCGCCCGAGCGTTGTTTCCGACCATTGCGTGCCGCTGATCGCGGCACGGTTCACGTCCCGCGCACTCGAACAGGAGTTCCCTTCATGTCGCATCTTTCGCGCCGCCGGTTCTTGCAAGATTCTATGTTCGCGGCCTCGGCTGCCGCCATGTCGGCTTCGCTGTTGAGCGCCGCCGAGAAGAAGGACGAGAGCGCCGGCGCTCGCAGCCCCAACGAACGACTGAGCGTGGCGGTCATCGGCGTCAACGGTCGCGGCAAGAGCCACCTGGCTGGCTTTGGCAACCGCAACGGCTGCGATGTGACGATCATCTGCGACGCCGACGAGAAGGTCGGCCAGCAAGCCTGTGCCGACATGGAAAAGAAGACCGGCCTGAAGCCGAAGTTCGTCCGCGACATGCGCGAAGTCTTCGACAACAAGTCGGTCGACATCGTCAGCACCGCCACGCCAAACCACTGGCACGCCCTGTGCAGCATCTGGGCCATTCAGGCTGGCAAGGACGTCTATGTCGAAAAGCCGGTCAGCCACAACGTCAGCGAAGGCCGGCGGATCGTCGAAGCCGCTCGCAAGTACAACAAGATTTGCCAGACCGGCACGCAAAGCCGCTCGATGGCTGGCACCGCCGATGCGATCAAGTTCCTGCAGGATGGCAAGATCGGCGAAGTGAAGATCGCTCGCGGCCTGTGCTACAAGCGCCGCAAGTCGATCGGCCCGCGCGGCACGTACGAGATTCCGGCCTCGGTCGATTACAACTTGTGGGCCGGGCCGGCGCCGATGAGCCCGCTGACCCGCCCCAAGTTCCACTACGACTGGCACTGGCAGTGGGAATGTGGCAACGGCGACCTGGGGAACCAGGGGATTCACCAGATGGACGTGGCCCGCTGGGGCCTGGGGGCGAACACGCTGTGCGATCGCGTGTTCAGCTACGGTGGCCGCTTGGGCTATGAAGACGCCGGCGAAACCGCGAATACCCAGTTGGTGTACGCCGATTACGGCCCCAAGACGCTGGTATTTGAAGTTCGCGGCCTCGAGACCAAGCCGCTGCGCGACGCGTCGGTCGGTATTATCTTCGAGGGGAGCGAAGGTTACCTGGTACTCAACAGTTACGCCGGCGGCTCGGCCTTCGACCTGAAGGGGAACCTGACGACCAAGTTCTCGACACCCAAGGGGGGCGACTCGGTCCACTTCGACAACTTCCTCGACGCTGTTCGCAAGCGGGATTACAAGGTTCTCAACGCCGACATCGAACAGGGGCACCTGTCGAGCGCCCTGTGCCACTTGGGAAACATCTCGTATCGCCTGGGCAAGTCAATGCCGATGGGCGATCTGAAGTCCAAGCTGCAATCGGCCGACAAGTCCGAGACGTTCGAGCGGTTCGCGCAGCACTTGAGCGAGAACGGCGTGCCGGCCGACGTGCAAGTGGTGTGCGGCGAGACCCTGGCGCTCGATACCAAGACCGAGACGTTCATCAACAACGCCGCGGCCGACGCCATGCTGACCCGTGAGTATCGGGCGCCGTTCGTGGTGCCGAAGGCCGGCGCGGTCTGATTTCGCACCAGCATTTGGCGAGCAACCAGTCTTTAGCCCCCGGTCAGTGACCGGGGGCCTTCGACAACGAGCAGCCCACGAGCGTCAAACCCTCGTGGGCTGTTTCTTTTGCGCCGCGTTGTCTTGCTCGTGGATTACGTGTGACGTCTTCAGCGCGTCGCCTCGTTTGGCAGGGCTCGCACTTACGCCGTTAAGCCCGCGAAACACCTCTCCCTCCCAGGGAGAGGATGGCGAGCGCAGCAAGCCAGGTGAGGGTAAATGCGTGGCAGGCCATTTGACATCGCACAACCTCGAACGCCCTCTGATGGCGATGCTTCTCAGCCGTGAACGCTCTTACCCTCCCCCCTGCCCCTCCCTGAGAGGGAGGGGTGTTTGTCGAACGCGCCTCGGCGATTGCATCTTGGGGTGTTTGTCGAATGAGCTGCTAGATGTATTCTCTACTCTCCACTTTCAACAGTCTCCTTTCCAACTAGCCCCTAGTCTCTAGCCCCTCGCCCCTTCTTTGCCGCACATCCTCTATCACAACGGCCCGTGCATCGTCGCCCTCAAGCCGGCCGGACTACTGACGCACGCTCCCGAGGGGATCGACAGCCTGGAGGTGCAGCTCAAGGATTGGGTTCGCGCGATCGAGGGTAAGACGGGAAACGTCTACCTGGGGTTGCCTCACCGCCTGGACCGGCCGGTGTCGGGGGCCGTGGTCGTGGCGCGCCATGTCCGCGCGGCTCGCAAGCTTTCCGAGCAGTTCGAGAACCGCACCGTACACAAGCGCTATTGGGCATGCGTCTCGGGCGTGGTCGAGCCCGAGTCCGGCAAATGGCGCGATCGACTGTTGAAGATCAAGGGGCAGCCGCGCGGGCTGGTCGTTGACGCCGATCATCCCGAAGGACGCGACGCCGAGCTGAGCTACCGGGTGCTGGGCGTCTTCCCGTGGGGAACCTGGCTCGAGGTCGTGCTGCACACCGGGCGCTATCACCAGATTCGTGTCCAGGCCGCCGCCCGCGGGCACGCTGTGTTGGGGGACACGCTGTACGGCTCGCTGACCAGCTTCGGCCCGCCGGTCGAGGACTTCCGCGAGCAATCGATCGCCCTGCACGGCCGGCAATTGGAGTTCCTGCATCCGATGACGCGCGAGCCCGTGTCGATCATCGCGCCGCTGTTTCCCGCCTGGCGCGAGTTAGCTCTGCCGTTGGAAGATCAGGATTTTTTGTCTGTCTAGCGTCGCTTCGGATGGCAGGGGGTGCGCTCACGCAGTTAAGCCGGCGAAACACCTCTTCCTCCCAGGGAGAGGATGGCGAGCGCAGCAAGCCAGGTGAGGGTAAACGCGTCGCCGACCAATCGACATCGCGCAACCTCGAACGCCCTCTGCTGGCGATGCCTCTCAGTCGTGAACGTCTTCACCCTCCCCCCTGCCCCTCCCTGTAAGGGAGGGGTGTTTATCGCGCACGCCTCGGAACTTATTTCTAGCCCCTCGCCCCTCCGCGTAGCTCCGTCGACGACACGTCGTTGCGGAAGTCACTTTCTGGAACGCCGATGCACAGGGCCCGCAAGGCCTGTGGCAAGCGCAACTCGTCGAGCCCCTGAAACCTTCCCTCGCAAGTGCGTCCGAACACCAGGAATCGGCAACGTCGCTGGGCCAGCGTGGCGAGCGCCCGGTCGGTGGCAGCTTGATCATTGCCATAATAACGCGGCGCGGCGATCCGCTCGATCGTATCGGCGCCGACAACGAATGTCGCGCCGGGAAACAGCCCCGACTTCTCGACAAACGTCGGCGCGCAAGTCAGCCAGACCGCGTCATCGGCGCCAAACTGCGACACCCGACGTTCGATCTCCAGGTAGTCGAGCGCCGGCTTGTCGACGTTGGTCACCGACAGCTCAAAAGCGGGCACCGTTCCCAGCCGCCGCGCCGCGATCGTCGCCATCTGCCGGTGGCCATCGTGCAACGGGTTGAACGCGCCGGGAAAGATCGCCGCCGGTACGCCCGCCGCCACGTGCCCCACGGCGACCGACGGCACGCGGCCGGCCAGCAAATCTTCCCACGCGGGCGGAGCCTTTGCTTGTTGCAACATGGTCGCGTCGCCGGCCAACAGAGCGAGCTTCAGTCGTGCATCGACCCCACACGTTTCAGCCACCAGGTTCAAGATCAGTTGGCAGACGAACGCTTCTTCCTCGCCGCGCGACCGGGCTCCTTTATTCAATTCGTGCGATGTACAGCGAGTCGCCCCGGCTGTCTGGACCGCAACGTGGACGCGGTGCGAGCCGTGCTTGGGCCGATCGCTGGCCAGGCTGGCCGTCGCTCCCACTCCGAACAGGTGGTGGCTTTCTTCGTCGGGGCGATAGGCCCGGGCGCGTTGATACGACGCCATTGCCATTGCGCATGCGGTTCGCACCGAGCAGAACTGCTCGGGCCGCGCGCCCAGCCACGCGGTCAGCGCTTCGGCCGCGTACGGCACGACCGCTTCGAGCACCGTGCGCGACGCGCCGGGCTGTGCCAGCAAGGCCGCCAGCGCCGCGCTGCCGCCGCCGGTGACGGCCAGCACGCCTTGGTGCCCCGCGTCGTGAATCTGCGTGACCAGGGCTACTGTCTCGTCGTCGTGGAGGATCATGGTTTCGTCATGCTGCGATTACGAAGCTTGCAGTCGCGTCGACACCGCTTGCTTCGACACTATTCACCGCGACACCCTCGCCTCGTCAAAGTCGTGCCGTCGGTCTACAATAGCCGATACGATGCCCCGAAGCGAAGTCCCGCCTGCCGATGTGAACCCCGCCGAGTGTTCTGCCGTTGAACGTGCGCCCGCCGCCGCGGCCAAGAAGCTGCGCCCGCGTGGGCAAGTCGATCCTGTGCTGTTCGGCAGCGGGTGCGGGCTGATGGCGGCGTTTATCTACACCTGCTCAAACACGTGTCTTCGGCAGGTCGCGCATTGCGATCCCTTGTGGGTCGCCACCATGAAAGCTGGCCCGACGTTCGCCGTCGCGGCGTTGATCTTGGCGGTGCGCGTGGCGCGGCAATTGCCTCTGCTGGCGACACCGCGGTTGCTGGTCGGACTGTCGGTCACGGGGCTGATTGGTCAATGGCTCGGCAACGTCGGCTTTCAAATCGGCTTGAAATACGTCGGGCTCGCGCTGTCGGTGCCGTTGACGTTGGGGCTGACGATCATTGGTGGCGCGCTGTTGGGACGCTTCTGGCTCAACGAGCCGATCTCACGGCGCTCGGTTTTGGCCACGCTCGTGCTGTTGATAGCCGTGCCGATTTTGACCGCCGGGGCCGAGCGAAGCGGGCCGCCGGAAGTATCACCAACGGTCAGTGCATTCTGGCTGGTGGCGTTCGGCGTGGTGGCGGCCTGTGCGTCGGGGCTGGCCTAGAGCCTGTTATGCACTTG